>CAYMBZ010000035.1:0-16632 GCA_964388835.1 uncultured Lachnospiraceae bacterium | reverse complement strand
ATTTCCGGTCCTACAACGATAACCGAACGACCCGAATAGTCAACACGCTTACCCAGCAAGTTCTGACGGAAACGTCCCTGCTTACCCTTAAGCAAGTCGGAAAGCGACTTGAGTGCTCTGTTGCCTGGTCCTGTAACTGATCTGCCGCGTCTGCCGTTGTTAATAAGAGCATCCACAGCTTCCTGCAACATTCTCTTTTCGTTTCTTATAATGATATCCGGCGCACCAAGCTCCAAAAGACGCTTTAAACGGTTATTTCTGTTTATAACACGTCTGTAAAGGTCATTAAGGTCACTTGTTGCAAATCTGCCGCCGTCAAGCTGAACCATCGGTCTTAAATCCGGCGGGATTACCGGAACCATAGTCATTATCATCCATTCCGGACGGTTTCCTGAAATTCTGAAAGCTTCGATAATTTCAAGTCTCTTGATAATTTTTGCTTTTTTCTGTCCCTGCGCGGTTTCCAGCTCGTCTCTGAGCTCTTTTGAAAGTTCTTCCAAATCAATTTTCTTAAGAAGAGTCAAAATGGCTTCCGCGCCCATTCCGCACTCGAACTTATCGCCGTATTTTTCATATGCGTCGCGGTATTCCTTTTCAGACAAAATCTGCTTTTCATGAAGCTCGGTTTTGCCCGGGTCGATTACCACATATGCGGCAAAATAAAGTACCTTTTCAAGGTTTCTCGGCGAAATATCAAGAGTCAGACCCATTGCCGACGGAACACCCTTAAAATACCATATATGAGATACCGGTGTTGCAAGCTCGATATGACCCATTCTCTCTCGACGTACCTTTGATTTTGTAACTTCAACTCCGCATCGGTCGCAGACAACACCCTTGTATCTTATCTTCTTGTATTTTCCGCAGTGACACTCCCAGTCCTTTGTAGGTCCGAAAATTCTTTCGCAGAAAAGACCGTCCTTTTCCGGCTTCAATGTACGATAGTTGATGGTTTCAGGCTTCTTTACTTCGCCATGAGACCAGCCTCTGATTGTTTCCGGCGAGGCTAATCCGATTTTTATCGCTTCAAAGCTATTAAATTCCAACATTTCTTAACCCCTCCATTAAAAATCTTCCGGCGTGAGAATATCATCCTCAATATCCTCAGCTTCGTCTTCAAATCCAAAATCATCATCGTCGATATCTTCCAGTGTCATTTCATCCTCAATATGCTCATCGAATTCCAGAGGAACATCGCCCTCCTCCATGGTTTCTATCAGCTCGCTGTCGCGCATTGCCGAATCGTCATCATCCAAAGAAGCATCGATATCGATTTCCCCTCCGTCCTTATCAAGAATTCTGATATCAAGCGCCAATGCTTGGAGCTCTTTAACCAAAACTCTGAAGGATTCCGGAACACCGGATTTCGGAATATTTTCACCCTTAACAATTGCCTCGTAGGTCTTAACACGTCCTACGATATCGTCCGACTTAACGGTAAGAATCTCCTGCAAGGTGTAAGCCGCACCGTATGCTTCAAGTGCCCAAACTTCCATCTCACCGAATCTCTGTCCGCCGAATTGAGCTTTACCGCCCAAAGGCTGCTGAGTTACCAATGAGTAAGGACCTGTTGAACGTGCGTGAATCTTATCGTCAACCAAGTGGTCAAGCTTCAAGTAATACATCACGCCAACGGTAACGGGATTGTCAAACTTATCTCCGGTTCTTCCGTCATAAACAACCGACTTGTAGGTGTTTGAAAGGCCCGCAAGCTCAAATGCCTGCTTCAAGTCCTCATCATGGGCGCCGTCAAATACCGGTGTCGCAATTTTGATATATTCCTTTCCGCCGGCTACCTGAGTATCCTTAGCTTCAAGAATAACCTTTTTATATGCCTCCTCAGCCGTCATCGATTCAAGCTCTTGCCTTGTCTTTAAGCTGAGTGTTCTGTATGCGTAGCCCAAATGCATTTCAAGTACCTGTCCGATGTTCATACGTGACGGCACGCCCAAAGGGTTAAGCACAATCTGAAGCGGCGTACCGTCCTCCAAAAACGGCATATCCTCCTGCGGAAGCACTCGTGAAACGACACCCTTGTTTCCGTGACGTCCCGCCATCTTATCGCCGACAGAAATCTTTCTCTTCTGTGCAATATAGCATCTTACAACTTTATTTACACCCGGTGAAAGCTCGTCGCCGTTTTCGCGGGTGAATATTTTTACATCAACTATGATGCCGTTCTCGCCATGTGGTACGCGGAGCGAGGTATCACGCACTTCTCTTGCCTTTTCACCAAAAATCGCACGGAGAAGTCTCTCCTCCGGTGTAAGCTCGGTTTCACCCTTGGGTGTAACCTTACCCACCAAAATATCTCCGGCTCTGACCTCGGCACCGACTCTGATTATACCGTCCTCGTTAAGGTCTTTGAGCGCATCTTCCGAAACATTCGGAATATCTCTTGTTATTTCCTCGGCGCCAAGCTTTGTATCACGCGCCTCACATTCGTACTCCTCAATATGAATTGAAGTGAACATGTCATGCTTAACAAGCTCCTCCGAAATCAAAACAGCATCCTCGTAGTTATAACCCTCCCAGGTCATAAATCCGATAAGCACGTTTTTACCCAAAGCAAGCTCACCGTTATCCATAGCCGGACCGTCGGCGATTATATCACCCTTTCCAACATGCTCGCCGGCAGAAACTATCGGCTTTTGATTTATGCAAGTGGACTGGTTGGAGCGCGCAAACTTAATAAGCTTCTGTGTATATTTCGCGCCCGTCTTGTCGCCCTTTATTACAATTTCATCGGAAGAAACCTTCATAACAGTTCCCGCCTCTTTCGCCAAAACGGCTGAGCCGGAATCCTTTGCGGCTTTGTATTCCATTCCCGTTCCCACAATCGGAGAATCCGTTGTCAAAAGTGGAACAGCCTGACACTGCATGTTTGAACCCATGAGTGCACGGTTTGCGTCATCGTTTTCAAGGAACGGAATACATGCTGTAACAACCGATACAAGCTGTCTCGGCGATACATCCATGTAATCGATTCTGTCCGGTGTAACTTCGATAATCTCATCACGGTAACGTGCTGAAACCTTCTTATCAAGGAAATGTCCTTCTTCATCAAGCGGCTCGTTTGCCTGCGCTACAATATACACGTCCTCCTCATCGGCAGTCATATATATGATTTCATCCGAAACAACGCCTTTTTCCTTATCTACCTTACGGTACGGCGCTTCAATAAATCCGTATTCGTTTATTCTCGCAAAGGTTGCAAGAGAAGTAATAAGACCGATGTTCGGACCTTCCGGAGTCTCTATCGGACACATTCTTCCGTAATGGGTAAAGTGAACGTCACGCACTTCAAATCCGGCTCTTTCTCTTGACAAACCGCCCGGTCCCAAAGCGGATATACGTCTTTTGTGACGAAGTTCCGCAAGCGGATTCGGCTGGTCCATGAACTGCGACAGCTGTGACGAACCGAAAAATTCGTTAATTGTCGCGATGATAGGTCTTATGTTAATCAAAGTCTGAGGTGTGATAATCTCAAGATCCTGAATTGTCATTCTCTCGCGCACAACTCTTTCCATTCTTGAAAGACCTATTCTGAACTGATTCTGCAAAAGCTCGCCCACGCATCTTACGCGGCGGTTGCCCAAATGGTCGATATCATCTGTTTCGCCCACGCCGTTTGCAAGACACATAACATAGTTGATTGATGCCATCATATCCTCTATTGTGATGTGCTTCGGTGTCAGCTCATCGATTCTCGCCAAAATCTGTTCCTTTGCGTCTTCATCATTTTCCGCATTATCCAAAATTTCCGTAAGAACGCTTCTTCTTACCTTTTTATAATGAATATCGCTCACATCAAAGTCGCAATACTCGTCAATATATACCATATCATTTGAAAGAACGCGTACTCTTCTCTCTTCAACTATAAGGTCAAGGCTGTTGACACCCGCTCTTTCTATCGCTGTTGCCATTTCTGCCGAGAGAGTATCTCCGGCATTCGCCAAAATTTCGCCGGTGAGCGGGCTTACAACGTCGTCCGCAACCTCTTTTCCGCGAATTCTTGCCGCCATGGCAACCTTTTTATCATATTTATATCTTCCCACATGCGCAAGGTCGTAGCGCTTCGGGTCAAAGAACATGTTGGTGATAAGGCTCTCCGCATTTTCCACGTTTAACGGCTCACCCGGACGAAGTCTCTTGTAGATTTCCAAAAGTGCATCGTTGCGGTTATCGGTGATATCCTTTTCAAAAGTCGCCAAAAGACGCGGGTCCTCGCCAAACAGCTCAAGAATTTCCGCATTTGTCTGAACTCCCATTGCGCGCATAAGCACCGTTACCGGAATTTTTCTGGTACGGTCGATACGAACCGAGAAAACATCATTGGAATCGGTTTCATATTCAAGCCACGCGCCGCGGTAAGGAATTACCGTTGATGTATAAAGCGGTTTACCCGTCTTGTCTCTTGTGAATTCATAATACATCCCCGGAGATCTTACCAACTGGCTGACAATAACACGCTCCGCACCGTTAATAATAAAGGTACCCTGTTCCGTCATCAGTGGGAATTCTCCCATGAAAATTTCCTGCTCCTTGATTTCACCGGTTTCACGGTTAATCAATCTTACGTTTACTCTTAAAGGTGCCGCATATTTTGCGTCCCTTTCCTTACATTCCTCCACGGAATATTTTGAATTGTAATCGATTGTGTAATCGAAAAATTCCAAGCTTAAATGTCCCGAGTGGTCTGTTATCGGGGAAATATCGTGGAATACTTCCTTTAATCCCTCCTCAAGGAACCATTTATAGGAATTCTTCTGCACCTCGATAAGGTTCGGCATATCCAAAACCTCATTGATTTTGGAATAGCTCAATCTGGTGTTTTTTCCCAAATGCACCTCATGTACCATTCTTTTATCACCTCGTCAAAAACTTTTTTCTACGGGAATTCCATACATATCAAATATTTATCATTCTGCTCTTGAATTTTGCGAATGCTTGTGTTATAATAAATACAAGCTGGTGAGCAGCGGATACTAATCCCATATTATCACCATAGTACAATATATAATGATATCATAAAAATTCCAATATGTCAACAGGCATATTGCCTTTTTTTGAAATTTTATTTACGGAGAGTGGAAAAATGCCTCATTTTTTTAATGAAAATCAATTTATTTCCGTCCCGTCGGAATTTATACGTGAGCTTTTGCCCCAGGCGAACCCTACCTTTGTCAAGGTTTACCTTTATCTTTTAATGCTTGCCGATACAAATTCCGCGGCGGAATATTCCGAAATTGCCGATACTCTCGGTCTTTTGGAAAGTGACCTCATGCTTGCAATTAAATACTGGGAGGGTCTCGGGGTGATATTGAAAAACGGCGACAGCTTCAGTTTCCCGAAAATCCCGTCCCCGATGCAAAGCTCCGAGCAAACGTCCGCCGCACAAAGCACGCCTGCACGCAGGGTGGAAAATCTTGCGGAAATCATTGAAAAGGACAAAAATCTTTCCGATATGTTTATGCTGTCTCAGGAGATTCTCGGCAAAACCATTACTGAACACGATATGGAAACGATTTATTGGTTTTATTCCGACCTCGGCATGCCGGTTGAAGTTATCCTACTTCTTCTTGAATACTGTGTCTCAAAGGGCAAAAATCGCCTCAGTTACATAGAAAAGGTTGCCGTTTCCTGGAACGAAATGGGGCTTAATACCTCCGAGAGAGTGGCGGAATATCTCAAAGATGAGGAGCAGAAAACAGGATTTTTGTATTCAATCCGCAAAATCATGGGGATTTCCGACAGAAGCCTCAGTCAAATAGAGGAAAAATATCTTACAAAATGGCATGAAGAGCTCGGAATGAGCGCGGAAATGATTGCCCTTGCATATGAATACTGTATTATTCAAACGGCCAAACTTTCTTTCCCGTATATGGATAAAATCATTACCAGGTGGCATAAAAACGAAATCTTCACACTAATCGCCGCCGAAGAAGATAACCGCAAATTCAAGAACCGTTCAAAACGTGAGGAAACCGCATTTTCGGATAATTCCTATGACCACACCGATTTGGAAAAGCTCACGCGCAATAATTAATAACTATCCACCCGCTACGCGGGTGGATAGTTCATTTTCGGGCATACCCCTACACTCCGCCCGCCATGTATTTTTCACTTGCCATCCATAAACAGCTATTTCTTTTTAACCTTTGTAACTCCCTTACGCCACTGAATTTTTTCAATACACCCAAAACATTCCGCTTTCTACACCTCTTTGTACTTTCAGACCTACAACCGCTTTGAAAAAAGTCCGCACGTATCTCCCCTCGGCTTGCACATATAATGCGAATTGTCGAAGTTTTGCGGCTTGTGTGAAGCTGCAAAACCACGGGTTCAAAAGAGTGTCCCTTTGCGACTTTTCGTACTTTTGGTCGCTCAAAAGTACAAATACAAAACGCACAAGCGAACAATCGAAATGCCTGCCCATACAATTTCATCCTCAAAGCCTCTACCAACCCATGCTACCAGCCGGTGTTTTTCATTATGTAAAAAAGCTGTAAAACCAATGTGAGTTTTACAGCTTTTTCTGTTCAGGGCTTTTTACGTTTTTTTTCAATTCACCCCGAAGGTGAGATTCATTCGTAGTTTGTGCTCCGGGCATTTCACCTACTCTTTTTAGGGGATAGGAAAAAATGTTCGGAACGGATAAATCGAAGCGCAGACTTGCGCTCCGGGCATTTTTTACATCCCTCGCTTACATAAGCATAGAGATGTACCCTTGTCCCCATACAACCAGAATAATGATAGGTAATACATATTTAACATACAATCTCATCCAACTCGGGAATTTAAATCCGCGCCCGCTGTTTGCTTCGTTAATGAAATTGCTCCAGCCCCAGCCGTGCTTGTTATACGTACAGAAAAGCACATAAAACAGCGAACCCAGCGGCAATATATTGTTACTTATTATAAAGTCCTCTATATCCATAATATTTTTTCCGCCTATTTCTATCCATGACAAAACGTTAAATCCGAGTACGCACGGCATGGACAATACTATCATCAGCAGAATGTTTATAAGGGCAATCTTTTTTCTGCCCAGCTTCGTTAAATCCAGCCAGAAAGACATAATATTTTCAAAAACCGCAATTACGGTTGAAAATGCCGCAAAAATCATAAATAAGAAGAAAAATGTTCCCACGATTCTTCCGCCGGGCATGGCATTGAATATTCCCGTCAGTGTTGTGAACAAAAAGCTTGCGCCCACCGTTCCCGCATCTGCGGTTACACCGTTATTATAGGTAAAGCATGCCGGAAAAATAATCAAGCCGGACATCAGCGCCACGCAGGTATCAAGACTTATAATCGTTACAGCCTCACCCGCAAGACGCCTTTCCTTGTCGATGTAGCTTCCGAAAATCGCAATAGAGCCCATTCCTATACTCAGCGTGAAGAACGCCTGTCCCATCGCATTTGAAACAACCGTCCACACACCTGAACTCTTAAGATTTTCAAGAGATGGAACAAGGTAAAATTTCAACCCCTCAGCCGCACCGGAAAGGGTACAGCAATAAATCGCCAGACCTACCATAAGCACAAAAAGTGCAATCATCATGACCTTTGTAATGCGCTCAACTCCCTTTTGCAGACCTAATGAGCATATGCCGAAGCATATCAGAATAACCACCAAAGTTGCCGGAACGGTCATGCTTAAATTTCCGACCATGGAGCCGAAAAATTCTGCCGCGCCCGCCGCATCAAGACCTGACATTGAGCCGGTCAGATATCTGAAAAAATAAATCAGCATCCAGCCGGAAATCGTTGTGTAAAACATCATCAAAAGATAGTTCCCCGCAATGCCCAAATACTTCATAAAATGCCATTTTTGACCGGGCTTTTCCAAAACATCAAAGGAGGTGGCAATGCTCTTTTTGCTTGCGCGCCCCACCGCAAGCTCAGCCGTCATTGCCGGCAATCCCAGCAAAATCAAAAACGCAATGTAAATCAGTACAAATATCGCTCCGCCATAGCTTCCCGTTATAATCGGAAAGCGGTAAACATTTCCCAGACCTATCGCACAGCCTGCGGAAATAAGAATAAACCCGAGTCTTGAACCAAATTTTTCTCTCTTCATATTTTCCCTCCGTAATATTTATCAGCTTTTTAAAAGTGTTATAATTCCCGTTTCCGGGCGATTTCCCCACCTCGGCACAGGAAGCGTGTTCCCCAAGCCGCGGTTTATAATCATTGTTGTTTCGCCATATTCCGCAACCCCGCGGCAATAATCAGGAAAAAACATCCTCTTTCCCGACAAAAGCGACGACGACGGCGCTACCGCTCCGCCAATGTGCGGCACCGCAAATTGTCCGCCGTGCATATGCCCCGCCAAGATTAAATCAAAGCCGTAATCCTTGATTTCATCAAACAAATTTGCGCGATGAAACAATAAAATTTTATACCCATCGCTCCTGTTTGCCAAAGCAAGGGATTTTTTTACATTCTCCGAAATAATTTGGGGGACCTTTGAAAACGGGTCCTCCGCACCGAAAATCACAAATTTTTCTCCGTTTCTTTCGATTTCGACATATTCGTTGCGCAAAAATTTCACACCGAGCCGCTCAAAATCCCGAAAAATTTTCTCGTGCCCGCACCGCCAAAGGTCGTGATTTCCCGTCACCGCATAAATCGGTGAAACCTCAAGAATCTCTTCTATAAGGCGCGCGGTACCGTCAACATCCTTTCCGTCGTCGTGGAGCAAGTCACCGGTTATTACCGTAATGTTCGGTTTTTGTTCCTTTATTATTTCTCCCGCTCCCCTTGCGGGCCTTGAATGTAAATCGGAAATGTGCGCAATTTTAAACCCGTCGAAGCTCGTCGGTATTTTCGGTGACCTTATGCGATACGCCGTCTCCTCGGCATACCCTACGTCACATCCCGGCAACTTCATCAAAACACCTCCCCAAACATATCTTATTCTTTCGCCAAATGGTTAATAAACTTTTTCTTTGCAAAACTCATGCACCGCTTATATTGCCAACCTTTCTCGTACAATTTTCTCCGCTGTATCCGCAATATTTTCATCGGCTTTAATCCAATGTATATCCTCATTTCTCCTAAACCAGGTAAGCTGTCTTTTTGCATATCGGCGTGAACTCATTTTTATTTGTTCCAACGCTTCCGAAAGCTCACATGTTCCGTAAAAATATCCTTTAAGCTCTTTATAGCCGATACTTTGCATTGCGGTAGATGTAGGATCGTATCTTTCAAGCAGTGACTTTGCCTCATCAAGCAAACCGTCCGATACCATTTGGTCTACACGCCGATTAATTCTGTCATACAAAACTTCCCTATCCCAATCTACCGCAAGCCACACCGCGTTATATCGCGCATCCTTTTCTTCCATAGCGTGCGCCGATATGGTCTCGCCGGTTATTCGGTAAAATTCAATTGCGCGTATAATGCGCCTGACGTTATTGGGATGATACTTTTCTGCGGTAATCGGGTCGATTTTCTTTAAAATTTCATAAAGAGCCTCCCTGCCTCGCTCCTTTGCAAACAATTCCAGCTCTTTGCGGATTTCGCCGTCCGACACCGTTTCTCCGAAATCGATATTATTCACCAGCGAATCGATATAAAACCCGGTACCGCCTACCACAATCGGAATCTGCCCGCGCGCGTGTATATCGCGGATAACCTCATGTGCCGCACTGCAGTAATCGGCAACGGAAAAATTTTCGGACGGGTCCAAAAAGTCCATCATGTGGTGCGGGATTCCCTCTTTTTCGGTATCGGTGGGCTTCGCCGTGCCGATATCCATATATTTATAAATCTGCATGCTGTCTGCCGAAACAATTTCACCGTCCAGGCGCTTTGCGAGCTGTACCGACAGCGAGGTTTTGCCCGAAGCCGTCGGGCCGGCAACAACAATCAAAGGTGTTTTTTTCATACAATCCTCTTAAATTCCTTTTCAAGCTCCTTTTTTGACATGGTAATTACTATCGGTCTGCCATGAGGACAGGTGTTGATATTTTCCAAATCCAAAACCGCATTTAACAGCACTTCAAGCTGTTTGGTGTCAAACACGCGATTCGCTTTAACCGCTGCTTTGCACGCAATTGTATACAGTGCGCGGTCGGTCTTTGCCGAAATCACTTCTCCGTTCTCCGCAAAACGCTCAGTAAGCTCAATCACCAGATTTTTCAGTTCTTCATCATCAAGAGCTTCGGGAGTTGCGCGGACTAAAAGAGTATTATCGCCGAAATCCTCAATTTCAAATCCCAGCTCACGAAATCTTGCGGAATTTTCGCAATACGCCGCGTATTCAAGTGGTGACAAATCTACCGCAAGAGGAACAAGCAACATTTGTGATGCAACCTCATTTGCTTCAAGTCCCCGCTTTAATTCCTCATACTTTAATCGCTCATGTGCCGCGTGCTGGTCTGCGATTATCATAGTTTCGCCCGATTGGGCAAGTATATATGTGCCGAAAATCTGACCGATAACCCGCAGTTTTGCACGGTCAAAGCCCCACGGCTCCACGGTTGATTTTTCAGGAGGGATAACCTCTTTTTCAATAATCTCCTCGATTTTCGACAAAACTGCCGTTTCCGCACCCTCGCTCATGGATTTCTCATCAAAAGCCGCTTGCTCCTCGGATTTTGGAACAATATTCGGATATTCTTTTGCAAACTGAGTAATTTTTTCCGTATCGGTTATTTTTTCCGCAACTTTCTGTGTATCCTCCGTTTTTTCCCGGGTAAAATCCCACGCAAGCTCTGCTTGACGGCGAGCAAAATACTCATTTGAAGCATCCAGTGCATAGCTGGTCATGCCGATAGCGTTTTTTTTGCTATTCTCGGAATCGGGCATATTATTAGCCTCCTTCCATGAAAATCCACTCTGTGCCCTTTCCTCCGGTTTCAAAATAATCTGTTCCGAAAGGTTCGCACTATCGCGGGTGAATGACGTTTTTTCTGTCGACTTGCGCTCAATCTGCGGCACATTAGGCAGTGCGTAAAGAGCGTTTTCCACCGCGTGAAAAACAGCGGAAGTAACTTCCTCCTCGTGAGAAAACTTGACTTCAAGCTTTGTCGGGTGCACATTTATATTAACATGCCGCGGGTCGATTTCGATATTCAAAACCGCCATAGGGTGCTTGCCTATCATTATTTGATTTTTATATGCATTTTCCACCGCCGAAGAAATTCTCATGCTCTTGATATATCGTTTATTTACAAAAAAACTCTGATATCCTCTGTTTGGGCGCGCCGCATCACCCTTGCCTATAACTCCGGTTATTTTCAACAGCTCGGTTCGGTAATCTATCGGAATAACAGATTTTGCGTAATTTTTACCGTAAATCGTGTAAATGCAATTTATCAAACTTCCGTCGCCCGATGTGAAGTATTTTTCCTTGCCGTCAACCGTGTATCGGAAAGATATTTCGGGGTGCGACAAAATAAATCGCTCAATTACATCGGTAACAGCCGCCGCCTCGGTCGAATCTTTTTTCAGAAAATTCATTCGCGCGGGAGTGTTGTAAAACAGATTTCGCACCAAAAACGCCGTACCGTTCGGGGCGGCGGCATCCTCGCATGCGGAGATTTCTCCGCCGCAGCAAATCACTTTCGTGCCGATTTCATCCTCCTTGCGTTTTGTGTACAGCTCGGTTTGCGAAACAGCACCGATGCTCGAAAGAGCTTCACCGCGGAAGCCCATGGTATAAATCGCATCAAGGTCGCTTTCTGTGTGAATTTTGCTGGTTGCATGACGGAGAAACGCTATGGACGCATCTGCCCGTGCCATGCCATTTCCGTTGTCGGCAACGCTTATCAGCGTAACTCCGCCCTTTTTGATTTCCACATTTATTACGCTTGCACCCGCATCAACCGAGTTTTCAACAAGCTCCTTGACAACCGAGGCAGGGCGCTCAACCACCTCGCCGGCGGCAATTTTGTTCGATATCTCAACAGGAAGTAAATTAATATTGCCCATATTGCTCGTAACCTTTCCGAATTATTTTTGCGCTGTTAATTTTTTGCCTTTTCCGACAGTTCATAAAGTTTGTTCAGCGCTTCGATTGCTGTATATGTTGTAACGTCCATGTTTTTAAGTTCCTCGAAAATCGCCGCTGCGGCACCATCCTCAAAGCCGATTTGCATAGGCACCTCCTGCGGCTTTTGCGGCGTACTCACTTCATTTTCTCCGCTTTCAACCTTCTTTAATATATCCTTTGCACGCTTGATAACCGCTTTCGGCACACCCGCAAGAGCTGCAACCTCTATTCCGTAGCTGTCATCCGCCCCTCCGCGGACAATTCTGCGGAGGAAAGTTATATCATCCCCGTGTTTTTTAACGGCAATCGAGTAATTTTTCACACCGGGAAGAGTGTCCTCCAGTTGCGTCAACTCATGATAATGGGTTGCAAAAAGCGTTTTCGCGCCGATTTTCTTCTGCATGTATTCCGCAACCGCCCAGGCAATGGAAAGCCCGTCAAATGTGGAAGTTCCTCTGCCGATTTCGTCTAAAATCACCAGTGATTTTTCGGTTGCGTGTTTCAAAATATTTGCAACCTCAACCATTTCCAGCATAAACGTACTCTGCCCCTGTGCGATATCGTCAGATGCACCGACACGCGTAAAAATGCGGTCAACAACGCCGATTTTGGCATAGCTTGTCGGAACAAAGCTTCCCACCTGCGCCATAAGTGTTATCAGAGCTACCTGGCGCATATAGGTGGATTTTCCCGCCATGTTCGGGCCGGTTATAATCAGCTCACGGCTGTCCGATGAATCAAACGTCGTGTCATTTGGCACAAACATGCTGTTTTTAAGTGTTTTTTCCACAACCGGGTGCCTGCCGTCCTTAATTATCAATTCCCCGCCCTCGTTGACCTCCGGCATTGTGTAGCCGAATTTAAAGGCAACCGAGGCAAAAGAGCAAAGGACATCGGTAACCGCGATTGTTTCGCAAACCGCTTTTAAGCGATCGATTTCCGCCGCCGTTTTTTTTCGGATTTCTTCAAAAAGCTGTGCCTCAAGCGCCAGAAAACGCTCGGATGCACTGAGAACACTGTTCTCCATTTCCTTAAGCTGAGGCGTTATGTAGCGCTCGGCATTAACCAGCGTTTGCTTGCGTATATAGTAGTCGGGAACGGTGTCTAAATTGGATTTTGTAACCTCAATATAGTAGCCGAACACCTTGTTATATCCGATTTTCAAATTTTTGATACCGGTTTTTTCTCTCTCCTCCGCCTCGGCGGACAAAATCCACGCTCTGCCGTCTTTTGTGAGTCGGCGAAGCTCATCCAGTTCATTGTTGAAGCCCGCCTTTATAACACCGCCGTCCTTTAAAAGGACCGGAGGGTCGTCCGATATTCCCGCTTCCAAAAGCTCCGCAAGGTCGGACATTCTGTCGAAATTCTTCTTGAGCTGTGACAAAATCGGAGAAGTTGTTTTGGAAAGCAAATATTCAAGCTCCGGAAGCTTCAAAAGCGAATTTTTAAGTGCAAGCATATCCCTTGGCGAGGCTGTGCCCAACGCAACTCTGCTCACGATTCGCGAAATATCGTATATTCCGGAAAGAAGCTCCGACAAGTCATCACGGAGCATTACGTTTTTCACCAGCTCATCAACCGAATACAGCCGCTTGTTTATATCGATTGAGCTTATCAGCGGTTTTTCCAGCCATTGCTTCAACTTGCGCGCGCCCATGGAAGTTTTTGTGCGATCCAGCACCCAAAGCAGTGAGCCGCGCTTTGATTTGTCGCGCATGGTTTCGGTAATTTCAAGATTTCGCCTTGTTGCCATGTCGATATCCATAAATTCAGAAACATTATAAACAGACAGGGTATCGATATAGCTGACGCGGCTTTTCTGCGTATGCTCAAGATATCGCAGAAGCGCGCAGACCGCACTTTGCATTACGCCGTCGTTAAGTCCGAGACCCTCGGGAGAAGTCGTGCGGAACTGAGAAGTGATTTTTTCCGCATCGCACGCAAAATAATCCTCGTCATATGCGGTAATTTCGACAGATATCCTTTCGGAAATTTCCCGCGAAAAAATCTCCTCCGCGCGAGTGTTCATGATTATTTCACTGGGGGCATACCGCGCCGTTTCGTTAAGCACGGATTTTTCCTCCGAAATCGCCGTCACAAACACCTCTCCGGTTGATACATCGCAGAAAGCAAGTCCGTGCGCGGTGCCGCTGTAGAGTATGCAAAGATAGTTGTTTTTCTTTTCGTCGAGCATATTTTCGTCGGTCAGGGTGCCGGGGGTAACAACGCGGATTACGCCGCGGTCAACCAATCCCTTTGCATCTTTCGGATCCTCCAGCTGTTCGCAAACGGCAACCTTGTAGCCCTTTGTAACCAAGCGCTGAATATATACCGAAGCGCTGTGAAACGGCACACCGCACATTGGTGCATCATTTTCAAGACCGCACTTTTTTCTCGTCAACGTAAGCTCCAGCTCCCGCGAGGCAACCAGTGCATCGTCAAAAAACATTTCATAAAAATCGCCCAATCTGTAAAACAAAATGCAGTCGTTGTACTCCTCTTTTGTTTCGAGATATTTTTTCATCATGGGCGACAGCGTTTTCTCTGCCATTTTTTGTCTCCTGTTCCGTAAAATAGCCGCACATGCGGCATAGCTTTGAATTTTAAAACCACGCAGGAAATCAAGGATTCCTGCGTGGTTGATTGCGTGTAAAAAGCTCCGACGCAGTCAATACAGCTTTAAAAAGCCTTAGTGACAGCCGCCGCAGGTGTGGCAGTCATGGGTACAGCCGCCCTGTTCACCCATAATATAAATATTTATGGTGCTGTTTACGCCGGTTACAAGCTTATCGAAAGCCTTTTTTGCTTCAACGTAATTTTTAATCGCCTCGTTTGCGGAAATCATTTCCTCAAATGCTTCATTGTTTTTCTTAATTGCCTCTTCCTGAGTCATTTTGCCCTCCTGCATGTCGCGGGCAAGATTCATTCTTTTGAGGTTGAACTCGGCAACCAGCTTCTGCGCATCGTCATTTTCCGCCTGAGCCTTTTCCGCAGCTCTTAATGCTGTCATTTCTTCGCTTTCCTTGATAAGCTGTCCCAGCTCATGTGCTTTTTCTATAATTGTCATTTTTTTGTACTTCCTTTCGATTTTTACCGGAAAATCCGGTTGGTTTATTCGGCAAGCTTTCCGTTCAAGCTCCATGTGTGAGCCTCGGTTACGGTAACTTGCACATATTTTCCGGCAAGGGATGCATCTCCCTTAAAGTTAATTATTTTCGACGTATCGGTTCTGCCCGAGAGCATTTCACTATTGTTTTTGCTGACTCCATCCACAAAAACCGTAAATGTTTTGCCCAAAAGTGCGTCATTTTTCCGCTTTGAAATTTCGTTCTGCACCTCTAACAGCTTGTTAAAGTTTGCGTGAATTTCCTCTTCGGAAAGAACAAAATCCAGTTTCGCGGCAGGCGTTCCCTCGCGACGCGAATATATAAAGGAAAAAACGCTGTCGAACTCCGCCTTGCGCAGAACATCCAATGTGTCCAAAAAATCCTCGTTCGTTTCGGTGGGGAATCCCACGATAATATCGGTCGACAACGAAATTTCCGGAATTTTTTTCTTAACCCGTCGAATTTTCTCCAAATACTCTTCTTTGGTATATCCGCGGTTCATCTCAGCCAAAACGCGGTTGTTGCCCGCCTGAAATGGCAGATGTAGCTGTGGACAGACCTTATCACATTCTGCCATAGCGGAAATCAGTTTGTCTCCGAAATCTTTCGGGTGAGAGGTCATAAATCGAATTCTGCGCACGCCGTCAACATCATTCACCATTCTCAGAAGGTCGGAAAAATCAATATCCGTCTCCAAATCCTTTCCGTATGAATTCACGTTTTGACCGAGCAGGCAAATTTCGGAAACCCCCTCTGCCGCAAGTGCATTAATCTCCTCCATGATTTTTTCCGGGAGACGGCTTCTCTCCCTCCCGCGAACATAGGGAACAATGCAGTAGGAACAGAAATTGTTACAGCCGTACATAATGCTGACCCACGCCTTACCGGACGGGGCGCGCTTAATTGGCATATCCTCAAAAATACTGCCGTCGCAGTTTTCGGTATCGATAATCGTTTCGTGATTAATCAGCGTATTGTATAAAAGCTCCGGGAACTTGTGAAGCGCGTGAGTGCCAAAAATCAAATCAACATGGTTGTAGGTCTTTTTTATTTTTTCGGTAATGTGCTCCTGCTGAACCATGCACCCGCAAAGACCGATTACCAGTTCCGGTCGGCTTTCTTTTATGTGCTTTAAAATTCCGAGCCTTCCGTACACCCTGTCCTCCGCGTTTTCGCGCACAGCGCAGGTATTGTAAATAACAAGGTCAGCTTCCTCTGCACTGTCGCAGAAGTCATATCCAGCTTCGAAAAGAATTCCGCGTATGCGTTCAGTGTCATTTTCGTTTTGCTGACAGCCGTAGGTTTCGGTGTTCGCAAGCGGTTTTCTGCCGTGCTCTACGCAGAAGTTAGCGCTCAGCTCTTTCAGCTTTGCGATAAATTCCTTTTGCCGCCGAATTTCGGACGGCTCAATATATTTTGACATAGTATCTCCGTTAAGTGAATTTTTGTTGCGGAAGTCCCCCTCCGCTATCATTATTTCTATTTTAACATATTTTTAAGAAAAATACAATATGTATA
>CAYMBZ010000034.1:0-17296 GCA_964388835.1 uncultured Lachnospiraceae bacterium | reverse complement strand
ACGCGGTATAATATAGATATTCAATCAGGGAAGGAGCGCGGAAGCATGAGAAAAAACGAACGTGCACTGCACATAATACAAACGCTTAAAACAGAATATCCCGATGTACGGTGTACTCTCAATTACGAAACCCCGCTTCAAATGCTGATTGCGACTCAGTTGTCGGCGCAATGTACCGATGCGAGAGTTAATATTGTGACGGAATCGCTTTTTAAAAAATATCCGGATGCAAAAAGCTTTGCCGCCGCCGATTATAATGAGCTTTGTGAGGACATACGTTCCATAGGCTTCTTCCGCGGTAAGGCAAAGAATATAATTCTCACCTGTCGCCGAATCACGGAACACTACGGCGGAGAAATCCCGGACAGCATGGATGAACTTCTCACCCTTCCGGGAACCGGCAGAAAAACCGCAAATCTTGTTTTGGGCGATATTTTTCACCGTCCGGCAATCGTTGTGGACACCCATTGCATGCGCCTCGCCAAAAGAATCGGTCTCACCGCGCAGAATACCCCGGAAAAAATCGAAGCGGATTTAAAAAAGCTCATTCCGCCCGAGGAACAGCTTGCCCTTTGCCACCGTTTTGTAAATCTCGGCAGATTGGTCTGCACAGCCCGCTCTCCCAAATGCGAAAGCTGTGTGATAAGCCCGTTCTGCAAGGAATATTCATCTAAAAAGAAAGGAAAATGATAAAATGGAAGATTGCTTGTTTTGTAAAATAATTGCCGGCGAAGTGCCATCGGAAAAGGTTTATGAGGATGATATGGTTTACGCTTTCAATGATATTGCGCCCCAAGCGCCGTATCACGTTGTTATCATCCCCAAAATTCACATCTGCTCGGCAAATGAGGTTTCCGCAGAGAATTCCGCATACATCGCGCGCATTTTCGAAGTAATTCCGAAAATCGCAAAGGAGCTGGGTTTTGCCAAAAATGGCTATCGGGTAATCAACAACTGCGGTGAAGACGGTCTGCAAACAGTTAAGCACATCCATTTTCACCTGACCGGCGGACGCCGTTTTGCATGGCCTGCCGGCTGATTATGCAAAAAATCAGCATTCTTTTCCAAAAAAATTTGTAAAAACCTTGACAACCGCATACAAAATAGGGTATAATAACTATCGTGGGTCAATATGAGGTGTCATATTCTCCATATTATCCATCAAACAGCCGGAAATTGTTTTGCCGGAGGGAGGGAAATACAAATGTCAGAAATTCGTGTAAAAGAAAATGAATCGCTGGACAGCGCTCTCAGAAGATTTAAGCGTCAGTGCGCTAAATCCGGAGTTATGTCCGAGCTCAGAAAACGCGAGCATTACGAGAAGCCGAGCGTAAAGCGCAAAAAGAAATCCGAGGCTGCCCGTAAGAGAAAGTTTAAATAGGAAGTAACTCGAAATGACTCTCAAAGAAAAACTTGCCGATGATTTAAAGTCGGCTATGAAAGATAAGGATACTGTCCGCAAGAATGTAATTCAGCTGGTAAGAGCCGGCGTCCTGCAACTTGAAAAGGACAACAAGGTAACTCTTGACGATAACGGAGTGCTTGAGGTAATTGCGAAGCAGCTCAAGCAGCGCAAGGACTCTCTCCCTGATTATGAAAAGAGTGGCCGAGACGATTTAATTGCCGCATTAAAAGCGGAAATGGATGTTTTGATGGAATATCTGCCAAAACAGCTGACCAAAGAGGAGCTTGAAGCTATTGTTAAAGAAACAATAACCGAACTCGGTGCTTCATCCGTAAAGGATATGGGCAAGGTTATGTCAGCCGTAAAGGCAAAGACCGTCGGCAGAGCCGATGGCCGCATAATTAATGAAATTGCAAAAGGTTTGTTATCTTAACGAAAAGGCGGGCGCTCGCTCCCTTTTCGGACAAACCTGCTGTTTGCTGGTGTAGCTCAGTCGGTAGAGCAGCGCATTCGTAATGCGCAGGTCGCAAGTTCAAGTCTCGTCACCAGCTCCAATCATAAAACCCGGTAAATAAGCCAAATATGGCGTGTTTACCGGGTTTTTCTTTGTTCTGCAACGTTTTATTGACAAATAGCCTCAAAATTTCACATATGAGAAAAGGGATTGCTTATGCAACCCCCTTTTATTTGGTATATTGGTGGGTGTGCCCTTTCCCACATTTCTTTTGACCCGTAAGGTGCGTAGAAGCACATTCTCTACTTCAAAATACCACTTTTAGCCGAATTGTCAACAAACTCGGTGAACCAGTCAAGGTCATTCGCTTTTTATCCTGCGCAATGCCCGTGATGTCAGAGTTTTCAGCATATTTATTCTTATACCGATTTATCCTCTTGTTACATTCACGCGTTGCCAAAGAGCACCCCTTGCGCTGATAAAAAATCGCCCACAGGGGATTTTGAACTGTTTTTATTACTCCACACGCATTATTTTACCGAAATTCCGACAGCTTCTTTTGCAAGCGAGTCCGCCATATCGTTATATTTATCTCCCGAATGACCCTTGACCTTTACAAATCTGACCGACACCTGTGAGGAAAGCTCATCAAACAGCTTTTTATACGCTATGGTTCCCGCTTTGTTGGTTTTCCATCTGCCCTCCGCCCATGCGGCTATACCCTCATAATCGTAATATATATCGATTGCGCCTATTCCATGCTCGGCGCAGTAGGAAATAACAAATTCCGCACCCTTTATCTCCCCCGCCACATTTCGCATTGCCGCAAGCTCGCCGTCGGCCGACTTTTCCGAAAACTTCATCATTTCCCCTCCGACAAAAATCACAGCACCAAAGGCAAATTCGCCGGTCGATATGTTATAGCTTCCGTCAACATACGCTACTGCGTGTTCACTCTCAGGCTCTGCCGTACACTCTTTAAGCCCTCCCGCAAGATATTCCTTTGCCATATCGGCGCTTAAAAAGGATTTGTACTGTGCACCGGAAAATCCGTCAACCTGAGCGCGGCACTCATCCCAGCTTGTAAATATTCCGATTTTTCTGCCGTTCTTCACCGCATAATATTTCATATTTTTCTCTCCAAAACCAAACAGGGCGGCAAAAGCCGCCCATTTATATTACTTTTTCGATTATTCAGTTTCTGTTTCAGCTGTTGTATCATCTGCACCCGTATCCGCATCGGAATCCGTATCCGCGCTGTCCTTTGTGGTTTCGCTCGCCGCTTCCTGAGCCTCGCGCGCTTCTTTCTGCTTTGTGTCCACGGTATTGCGGAGCTCTTTCCACTTTGTTTCACCGGTAACGCTTGCATCCAGACCGTACTGTGTCTTGAAGCTTTCCACATTATCCGCTCCGACATAGTCAGCAAGCGCGATTTCGCCCTCAGCTATTCCCCACGCAACATCCTCTGTTATTTCACCCGGGATATTGAGTGTGGTTTTTAATGTATCAAAATCCATTCCGTACATTTCCGCAATTTTGCCGACCGGAATGCTGTAATAAGCCGCGGATTCGGTAGTATCTGCCGGCATATCCTCAGGCAAGCCGTACATTTCCAAAAATTCCGAAAGCTCCATATCCTGAGAGTCTATCAAATCCTGAATTGTTTTTCCGCTTATGTTTACGTAACCGAGCTTATTGTATTTGTTAAACTCAATTTTTGATGTAATCATAGCTGCCGCAACAATTACAACCGCCGCAATCACTGCAACAGCCGCAAGAACTTTCTTTTTCGGTCTTGCCGCTGTTTCGGTAACCTCTACAGCCTCAGCTTCAACATCGGCAGTTTCCGCCTCAACAGCCTCTGTCTCGGTTTCCTGTGTTTCAACTGCTTCTTCCTTTACCTCTTCGGCATTCTCCGGTATTGTCTCAATTTCAAAATTGTTATCCATTTCCATTCTCCTTATATAATTAAATTATTCTTCCGTTTCACTTGTGTCATCCGCTGTTTGAGCCTGCGCCTGCATAATTTCAAGCGCACCCTGATAGGTTGTGTCCTTTGTGATCTCCGCCGGCAACCCATTCTGCTCGGCGAATTCTTCAAAGCTCATACCGCTCATTTCCGCAATCTTGCCCATCTTTGCCGACATCTGAGCTTCCTGCCAATTTGTGCCGTTGTCAAGGGACTCAATTCCGTATTCCGCCTTAAGCTCATCTGCGGTTTTATCCTCGTATTTTGCAAAACTGTCTATTGTAAACTGCGCATACATATCGTTTGCATCGCTCTCCGCGGTAAGTCCCGCATCGGTCATTCCGCATTTTTTCAAAAGCTCTTCCGCGGGAATCCCCTTTTCCTCAGCCAAATCAGCAACCGTCTGTGTCTGCTGTCCGGCAGCCGCGGTAGACACCGGTGCCTCCGATTTTATTTTATTGTAGGAAGCATAGATACCTACAGCCGCAACCGCCGCAATCACTACCGAAACAACTATATTCGCTATTGCTTTGGACGGTGCACCCGATTTCTTTTTTACTTCCGTCGCCGCTTCCTTTCGGTTGCGCTTTGCACGTCTCTCACTCATAGTTTTTTTCTCCCTTCGTTTTAATAAAACATCACATACTAACTATACCACCTTTTTGCGTAAATTGCAACAAAAATTTTTAAACAGTTTGTTAATTATTGTTTTTTAAATACAAAAAATTGCTTTTTATCAGATTTTTCTCGCCTTTTTTGTATTTTAACAGCTCTTTATGTGTATTTTCCGCATCCGCGGCAAAAAACACCATCAAAAAAATCCCGCACAAAATTTTCGTATTCTCCGGAATCGCCCCAATAAATTCCGCAACGGCGGGATGTAGAATCTTTGCAAAAACAATATTTAAAATCCCCCACAACGTGGAATAAAAAAGACTTACACCGCCCATGAAATTTATTTTCAAATCCGAATAATCCCACCATTTTATGCCGTAAACACGCAGAGAAATCAGATAAAATATCAGTTCTGCCGCGCTCACCGTCAAAAATCCCGCGCAAAACAGAAGCAATAAATTCTGCGTTTTTCCGTTCACCGCAAGCAATAGCAGTGCCGCTATTCCGTAAATCGGGCACATGGGCAGAGTGAGCAGTGTGCGCTTTGACACATACCTTTTGTGCAAAATCAAATGGTACACATTTTCCGCCGCACATCCCAAAAACGCATAAATCGCAAAAAACAAAAAAACTTCCATAATATAACCCTCCTCGGATTATTATGGAAGCTTTTCGCCTATTTTATAAGTGTAAAAAATGCGATTACCGCTATACCCAGCACTATTCTGTACACGCCAAACGGCTTGAAATCATGCTTTTTGACAAAATCCACCAAGAATCTTATCGCGCACAGGGATACCGCGTATGCCACAACCATTGCCGCCGCAAGCACCGCTATATCACCGCCGGTTATTCCTCCGCCCGAAGTCACAATTTTCAAAAAGCTGACCCCTATCATAACCGGGATTGCCAAAAAGAAAGAGAACTCCGCCGCCACTTCCCGCGAACAGCCTATCAAAATCGCGCCCAAAATGGTTGCGCCCGAGCGCGAAGTTCCGGGAATTACAGAAAGCACCTGGAACAATCCTATCAATATTGCGGTTTTGTAGGTCATTTGGCTCATATTGGTTACTTTGCTTTTGATTTTCGCATTTTCCGCAATTAAAAATCCGAAGCCGTAAATTATCAGTGTTGCCGATACCACCTGCCAATTTTCAAAACGCTCCATAAAGTCATTGAGCAGAAGCCCGATAACCGCCGCCGGAATGCACGCCGTAATCACCTTGAACCACATCTGCCAAGTCACCTGTTTTTCCTCTTTTGATTTTGACGGCGAAAACGGGTTGAGTTTTCTGAAATACAGCGTAACAACAGCCAAAATCGCGCCCAGCTGTATCACGTACAAAAACAAATCCGAGGCGGTGAATCCGGAGTTTGAAATAAACTCGTTCACCAAAATCATATGCCCCGTAGAGCTTATGGGGAGCCACTCGGTTATTCCCTCAACTACGCCGAGCAGTATTGCCTTAAAAAATTCAGCCATTCTTACGCTCCCTTTCCTCAACAAAGTTCCTGATTACTTCCGCCGCTCCCGCGGTTCCCAAAATCCCGGTATTAATGCACAGGTCATAGCTTGCAACCGCGCCCCACGTCCTGTCGGTATAATAATTGTAATATGTTTTTCTGGTTTTATCCGTCTTTACCATCTTTTCCTTTGCCTGCTTCGCCTCAAGATTGTAAATGCCCGATATACGCTTAACTTTGCTCTCCGTATCCGAATATGTAAATACGCGCACCAAATCATCACGCTCTTCAAGAACATAATCGGCACATCTTCCCACAAAAATGCATGCACCCTTTGCCGCAAGCTCCTTTATCGTCTTTGATTGATTGATAAAAACCTTGTCGTTTATCGGCATATCGTACTGCATGGCATCGCTCACACCGCGAAGTCCGCCGCTTGTTATCAATGAATACAACAGGCTGTTTGTCGCCTTTTCATCAGCTTTTTTCACCACATCCGGGTGCATGTTGGAATCCTTTGCCGCCATTTCGACTATTTCCTCATCGTAAAGCGGTATGCCCAGCATTTCGGACAGTTTCTTGCCAACCTCACGTCCGCCACTACCATACTGTCTGTCAATTGTTATGATTGTTTTCATGCCTGTTCCTCCCTTTCATTTTTCTACCTATATTATATATTTTCTTCCATTTTCTGTCAATATAATTTTCTGTATACGCCGTACATTCTCTTCACGCGTTTGACATATCTTTTTGTCTCGCCGAACGGAATGTCATACAAGCGCTGTCCGTCATGAGAATATCTGCTGTCTTCAAGCCATCCCGACACATTGCCCATACCTGCATTGTACGCCGCAAGCGCGGTTTCCGTATTGCCGTAAAGGTCGTTTAGATATGCCAGATACCAGCACCCCATTTTTATATTTATCTCCGGCTCCTCCACCATATCGGCATAATATTTCGTTTCCAATTTTTCCGCAATCCACGCGGCGGTTCCGTCGGTTATCTGCATAAGCCCCCGCGCCACCCCGGAATGTGCCGCATGGTCGAATCTGCTCTCCGAACGTATCACTGCCATGACCAAATATTCATCCAAGCCGTATTCCTCGGAATATTTTTCGATGTATTCCTCGTATTTAAGTGGGAAAAATCTGTCCAAAACCTTTTGACAGATACCTGCCGTCGCAATGATTACAACCACAAAGGCAATAATTATCGGCAGATATTTTTTTGTTATTTTCATGCCTCAATCCTTTCGATGACGGCATCGATATCTATTTCTCCGCCGTTATTTACTATTGTGAAATCGCAGTTTTTGATATAAAAATCATCCTGTGGCTGTGCATTTATTCGCGCTTCGGCTTCCTCCTCGCAAAGGGTGTCGCGGAGCATTATCCGTTTTTTTCTTATCGCCCTGTCCGCAAGAACGCCTATCATCATGTCGCACTTAAAGCCGCTTTCTATCAAAACCGCCCCGTCTGCGCCTGCAACGCCGCCCTCTGACCGCTCAATCTCATTATATATGCTCTCCATTATATATTTATGCGTGATTTCATTCAGCTTTTTTAGTTTTTTTTCATCGGAAAACACAATTTTTGCAAGTTCTTTTCGGTTAAGCTCTCCGTTTTCAAGCAAAATCCTCTCACCGAAAAAATCCGTCGTTTCCGCAAGACACAAGCTGCCTTTTTTCATAACCTCACGCGCTGTTTTATCGGCATCTGCCACCGGTATGCCGCGCCGCCGCAAAAGCTCGCTGATATAGCTTTTTCCGCATCCCGAGCCGCCGGTTATGCCGATAATTTTTTTATTTTGCGTCATACCAGCTTGCCCCCTCCGACATATCCGCCACCAGCGGAACCGACAACTTCACCGCATTTTCCATTTCCTCGCGCAGAATTTTTGCCACCGATTCCTTTTCCTCTTCAACCGCTTCTATTATAAGTTCATCATGCACTTGCAAAATAAGCTTTGACTTAAATCCGTCGTCTGTAAGGCGCTTGTAAATTCTCACCATTGCAAGTTTGATAATATCCGCGGCACTTCCTTGAACCGGGGTATTCATCGCGGCGCGCTCTCCGAAAGAACGCATACTAAAGTTACCGGAGGAAATTTCCGGAATATATCTTATTCTGTTCATCATGGTTTTTACGTATCCGTTTCTGCGTGCCGATTCCTTAATATCCTCCATGTATTTTTTCACGCCGCTGTATTTTTCCAAATAACTGTTTATATATTCCTTTGCGGCTTTAACCGAAATTTTCAAATCCTGTGACAGGGAATATTCCCCGATTCCGTAAACAATGCCGAAATTTACCGCCTTGGCACTGCTTCTTTGTTCCTTTGTTACCTCTTCAAAAGGAATCCCCAGTACCTGCGCCGCCGTAACCCTATGGATATCCTCGTTGTTTTTAAAGGCGTTTATCATAACCTCATCCTTTGCAAGGTGTGCTAAAACACGAAGCTCGATTTGTGAATAGTCCGCATCCAAAAGAACGCATCCCTCTCTTGCCACAAACATCTTGCGGATATGGCTTCCCAGCTCAGTACGCGTAGGTATATTCTGCATGTTCGGCTCCTGAGAACTTATCCTGCCCGTAACGGTAACGGTTTGATTGAAAACGGAATGAATACGCCCCGTATCCTTGTTTATAACAGCCATAAGACCGTCACAATAAGTGCTCTTCAGTTTTGCAAGGCTTCGATACTCAAGCACAAGTCCCACAATTGGGTGCTGTCCTCTGAGCTTTTCAAGCACCTCCGCATTTGTGGAATATCCGGTTTTTGTCTTTTTTGCCGCCTTTAAGCCGAGGGTCTCAAAAAGCACCGTCCCCAGCTGTTTTGTGGAATTTATGTTAAATTCGCCCCCCGCCAGGCTGTATATTTCCTCGGTAAGCTCTTCTATACGCACCGAGATTTCGGCTGAAAATTCCGCAAGTTGTGCCTTATCTATCAAGATTCCTTGCTTCTGCATATCCGCCAGTACCTTGGTTAAGGGCAGTTCAACCTCATAATAAAGCTCTTCCTGACCGTTTTCCGCCATTTTTTTTCGTGTAATTTCGTAAATCGGCATAATCGCCAGCGCACGTTCCGCCAAATCGGCACCTCCGTCGTCAAACATGGATACCTGGCGCTCTTCGCGGAATTCAAAGCCCAAAAATTCATACGCCAATCCGTTTACGGAAAAATCACTGCGCGCCGGGTTCAAAAGATACGCCGCCAATGCTATATCGTAAACAATTCCGTTGACGGTATTTTCCACCAGCACATCCTTTACATCCGTGCAGTATTTTTTTACATTCTCGTCCGCCAAAAGCGCAAACAGCTCCTCCTCCGTTTCGCCGTTTACCTCCACATATGCCGCGTAGTTTCCTATCGCAATCGCCGCGGCGGTTATACGCCCTTCCGAAAGTTCAAAAAGGAACGCCCCGCCACCGTTTTCACGCACTTTGCCGCAAAGCTTTTCCATATCCTTTTTGCGGCATATTACTGCGGTTTCGGAATTTTTTAAAAAATCTTCCGTTTCCTTTGTCTCATGCTTTTCAACGCCGATTCTCGCAATCACCTTGTTAAGCTCCAGCTTTTTCAAAATGTCGTATAATTCGCCGTTTTCGGCATAATTTTGTATTATATTTCCCTCAAAATCAAATTCTATCGGCACATTTCTGTCAATGGTTGCGAGAGTTTTTGACAAAAATGCCGAATCCTTTCCCGCTTCTAATTTTTTTAAATTTGCCGGCGTTATGCCCCATATACTCAAATCCTCATACAGCGCTTCAATGCTCTTCGCCTTTGCTATAAGCGCCATTGCCGTCTTTTCACCTATACCCTTTACCCCCGGGATATTATCCGATGTATCACCCATAAGTGCCTTTACATCTATAAATTCCTTGGGGGTAACTCCGTAGCGTTCAAAAACCGCCTTATCATCGCACTTATCCGTCTCTGTAACACCGGATTTTGTTACGGTCAGCAAAACCTTTGTGCGCTCCGATGCAAGTTGCAGGTCATCCTTGTCCCCCGTTGCAATCAGACATTCAACGTCATTCTCCTCGCATATTCTCGATACCGTACCTATGATATCGTCCGCCTCATACCCCTCTTTTTCCAAAATATTTATCTTCATCGTGCGCAGAATATCCTTTGCTATCGGCATCTGCGCAACAAGTCCCTCCGGCATGGGCTTGCGTTGTGCCTTATACTCGGAATACATTTTATGACGAAAGGTAGGTGCTTTTAAATCGAACGCGGCACAAATGTAGTCCGGACGATTGTCATCAATAAGCTTCATAAGTGTCATCATGAAGCCGAAAATCGCGTTTGTGGGCGTTCCATCGCTTGCGGACAAGAACCTAACCCCGTAAAACGCGCGGTTTATTAAGCTGTTCGAATCTATTATGAGTAATTTTTTCATATCACTGAATTTCCTTTTTATTCCGAAAACTTCAATTTATATTTTCTATCTGCCAATCGATTTCCGGCTTATTCATTGCGCGCAAAATATTGTTCACCTTTTTAAAATGCCCGCACCCAAAAAATCCACGGCTTGCCGAAAGCGGGCTCGGATGTGCCGCCGAAAGAATAATGTGCTGATGCGCCGTTATAAGTTCCTCTTTGCGCTTCGCATCATTTCCCCAAAGCAAGAAGATTACCGGCTCGCGCCTATCGTTTAATATTTCAACAATCCTGTCGGTTAAAATTTCCCAGCCCTTGCCTTTGTGTGAATTTGCCTCTCCGTCACGCACCGTAAGGGAGGAATTAAGCAGCAACACGCCCTGTCTTGCCCATTTTTCCAAATATCCGTTATCGGGTATGTACGCTCCGGTCTCCTCGGCGATTTCCTTATATATGTTTTTCAACGATGGCGGAATGTCCACTCCTCGCTCCACCGAAAATGCCAATCCGTGAGCTTGATTTTCCCCGTGATACGGGTCCTGACCGAAGATAACTACGCGCGTATCCTTGTAATCGGTCCATTTGAGCGCATTGAAAATGTCATTTTGATTGGGGTGAATTATATTTATGCTGTATTCGTTCTTCAGAAATTCCTGAAGCTTCTTATAATAGTCCTTCCGAAATTCCTCCGCCAAAAGCTCATCCCAGCCGTTTCCGATATTTACCATAACAATTCCTCTTTTTCGATATTTACTGCGGCGACATGGCATTATGCGCCATAATTGCCGCTTCTTCGCTTATATTGCACCCCATAAAAAATACGGGAACTTCGGTTAAAACCTTATCCACGTGCATCAGTAAAAGGCTCATTTCCGATTTTTCCGGCGGTCTTATTGTCTGATTTAAGAGCTTCATCACAGCCTCCGCTCCGTCAACACGCTTAATCCAATTTTCCTCGCTCCGCTCCAAAAAGCAGATTCCCGCAATCGGCACGCTTACATTTATGTTGAGATCGGTCTTTCCGCTCCACGGGGTTCCGGATGCTATTATGCCGCTGTCCGTTATGCGGATTGCGGGCTTATCGTCATTCAAAATGCGCGCACGCTCCGCGCCGAAAGCTTTTTGCCAAAGCGACGTATGTGTGGACTTACCCGTTCCGCTGTTCGCCGAAAAAAGGTACGCATGATTATCCATAACAACGGCAGAGGAATGGAGCATAAATCCGCCGTAGTGCAGAAGACCGGAATAAAATATACTGCTTGTGAAGATATATTCGCAGTCCTCTGCAGACAAATGCGGATATTCCTTTTGCTTTTGCTCAAGCAATTCATCGTTAAGATATATGGTCATATCCGCCTTTTCTTCATTCGCTGTTCGATATGCCGCCGCCTGTTTTTTCAGCTTATCGTATTTGTATCCCATATCCACCGTTATTCCGGCAATCCTGTGTAAATTCATACTTTAATCCTTTCCGTACAAGATTTATTTTATTCTTTTATACGTGCAAAATTTGATTGTGTATCCGTTGTCCTCAATCGGCTCCGACTCTTCCGCAAGGCTCCACTCTTTTGCCTCGTCCAAATTTACCATAAATCTGTCTGCCTTGGCAAGGCTTGCAACCTTGGTAATATAGCAAGTATCGCAGTATTTTAACATACCGCGGTATATTTCTTCACCGCCTATGACAAACATGTCCGATTTGTCGTACTCCGTATGAAGAACCTCTTCTATACTGTGGCACACCACCGCGCCCTCGCATTTAAAATTCTCGTTTCTTGTCAAAATTATGTTGGTACGATTTTTAAGAGGTCTTGCTCCCGGAAAGCTTTCCAAGTTCTTTCTGCCCAAAACCATAACCTTTCCCGTAGTTGTCTCTCTGAAAAATTTCATATCCCTCGGAATATTAAAGAGCAAACCGTTGTCCTTACCTATCCCCCAATTTTCCGACACCGCGCATATCAGCTTCATCTTCATTCCCTCCGTTTTTCGTTATATTGCTACCGGAATTTTAATATCAAATTCGTTGAAACTGTAATTTTCCAGCTTAAAATTATCCGCCGTAAATTTATAAAAATCCGTCACATCATCCACCGTAAGCTTGGGTGCGCAAAAACCCTTGCGCGATATAAGCTCCTCGATAACCGGCACATGCCTGTCATAAATATGCGCATCCGCGATAACATGTACAAGTTCTCCCGGAATCAGCCCCGAAACCTTTGCCAGCATGTGAATCAAAAGTGAATACTGCACCACATTCCAGTTATTAGCCGTCAAAAAATCGTTACTGCGCTGATTTAAAATTCCGTTGAGCCGTCCGCCCTTTACGCTGAATGTTACAGAATAGGCACATGGATACAGATTCATTTCCAAAAGATCGGAATGGTTATAGATATTTGTCATTATTCTTCGTGAATTGGGGTTATTTTTTAGGTCAAAAAGCACCCTGTCCACCTGGTCAAACTCGCCCTCGGGGTATTTGTGCTTAACTCCCAGCTGATAGCCGTATGCCTTACCGATTGAGCCGTCCTCATCCGCCCATTGGTCCCAAATGTGCGACTTTAAGTCCTTTATATTATTCGACTTTTTCTGCCAAATCCACAAAAGCTCGTCAAGCGCGGATTTCCAGTAGGTGCGCCGGAGCGTCATTATTGGGAATTCCTCCGACAGGTCGTACCTGTTCACTATACCGAATCTGCTTATCGTGTGCGCCGGAGCGCCGTCCTCCCATTTCGGGCGGACATCCATGTCGGTATCCCATACTCCGTTTTCCAAAATATCCTTACAATTTTTTATAAAAATCTCATCAGCAAAGCTCATAATATCTCTCCGTTTTTACTTTTCTTTTTTCATTAAAATCTTTCCGCACCCTTAAAGGTTTCTATGTATTCATCCGCGTTTTCTTTAAGTTCCGCCGCAAAATCCTTTCCCGTTTCATCATATACTCCGACGGTATAAAGTCCCGCCTCCGCCGCCGTTTTTACAGCGCCGATATTGTCATCAAAAAACACAATATCCGCAGGGCTTACACCGATTTTTTCAGCCGCCGCGCGATAGATCGCCGTTTCCGCCTTGGTCATTCCGAAATCTTCACAGCTCCAAATGTTTTCAAACATTTCGTAAATCCCGTTCCGCATAAGACACGGGTCAAGCATTTCATGTGGACTGGCGGTCAAAACATTAAGGCTCATGCCTTGTTCAAAAAGCATTTTGATATATTCAAAAACACCCTCCTTAAGCTGTATTGTATCGCGGTACTTCGGCAGTGCATAGGCATGCATTTCCTTAATCATTTCGCCTATTTTCTCTTTTACGCCCAGTACATCGTAAAAATATTTTGCCGCACCCACATCGCCGAGAGGGGTTATTATTTTGATAATATCCTCAGGATAGCTTACACCGCTTTTTTCCAAAATATTAATCATTTTTTGCGACCAGTACGGCATGGAATCCGCAAGCGTACCGTCAAAATCAAATAAATATGCTTTATGCTTCATTAATTTCCCCCAATATGCCCCTTGCGGCATAATGCTCCTTTATCATTTTCGATAATTTTTCACTTACCGCCTTATGACCGCCCCTTTGAGGATGAATCGGCTCCGACGTAATCCAGCCCGTGGTGTCTATATAAAAAACATCATCATTTTTTGCTTCGTTAAAACTTTTTGCCGCTTCCTTTATCTCTTCCGCAAGACACCCCGAAAAAGGCGTTAATGTGATTATTTTAGATGCGGGATTTCGTGCCCTCACAATTTCCAAAAATTCAAAATATCGTTTTTTGAATATTTCTTTATCCGCTCCGCGGTCATTGGTACCATGATTTATTACAATAAAATCCGCTTGTCTGCTTTCCATCGGATAGCCGTCGCTGTAATACTTGTACGATTCCGCAACCGTCGGAACGCCACCCGCGCCTCCTTTTGTTGTGCCGAGACAGCCGTAACCCATGATAATCGGTCTAAAACCCAACAGCCTTGCGGTTCGCCATGCATAGCCTGCCGTCGCATCGTTCCAATAAACCATGTCGTCATCGCTTCGGTAATTGGAATATCCCGTATCAATCGAAATTCCCTCGGTTATGGAATCGCCGATAAACTCGATTGTCGGTCGCATATCCTCGGGCAAATCCAAAAATCCCTCAGCTTCTATTCCAACAAGCGCGGTCTTTGCCTCTATGGGCGCGCACCATCTGCTTTGGCTCTCCACCGAGCTTTTTAAAATAACGCAAACTTCGTGTTTTTTGTCCTCTCCGCTTATTCGTATAAATTTATCAAGCACCGTTTCAACGCATGCCCCACCGTCTGCGCTTATGTAGATATGCGGAAAAGGCACCGACAAATCGGATATATCAAATTCGATTACGGCACACTCACCTGAATACGCAAATTCAAAATAGCTTCCGTTTGCCGTTGAAGTTGCCGCGGTGTCAAGTATATTCCACCTTCCTGTATAACGAACTTTGTCGCTGTTTGCATTTATAATCACTGATATTCTCCTTTTATTCCTTTCCACCTCATCCGAGTTGCTTCGCAACCCACCTTCCCCTCAAGGGGAAGGCTTTTACTCAAACTTTAAAATCGGCGAACAATTCAGTTGCCATACTTTAATGAATTGACATCTTTGTTGTCATGATTTGACCTCTCTATAATTTGTTGCTTGCGCAACATGATTTGAATTGCCTTTTAGTGCACCGTAATGTGCAAATCATAATCCGTAAGGCTCAATTCATTGATTTCAAACTCTGCTTGAAATCATTATATCATAACCCCAAAAAAATTACAATATTATTTAATAAAACATTTGAATGCGGAGGTTATTATGAATTATATTTGGTCGGGACTTTTTATACTTTCTTTTTTGTTTGCGGCACCCGTCGGCAACTTGCAGGAAACGCTCACCGCCGGGCTTTCCGGCGCCGCTTCTTCTATTGAGGTTCTCATGTCCTTTGCCGGGATTATGTGCTTTTGGTCCGGGATATTGAACATCGCCAAAAAAAGCGGTGCGGCTCATTTTTCCGAAAAGCTTCTTTCACCCATAATCCGCCGTCTTTTTCCAACGGTAAAAGACCGCACGGACATAACAATGAACATGGTTGCCAATCTTCTCGGAATGGGGAACGCTGCAACTCCCGCCGGCATTTCCGCCATGCGCGGACTTGATGCGGAAAACAATCACAGCCCGCATCCCAGTCGTGCCATGTGCCGATTTGTCGTGCTGAACACCACATGCCTACAGCTGTTTCCCACAACCGTTATCGGTATCCTGACAGCATGCGGTTCCGAAGACCCATTTTCCGTAATTCTGCCGATTTGGATAAGCTCCTTCTTTTCCCTTTCCGTAGCGCTTCTTGCGGAGCGGTTGCTCCCGAAAGGGCGGTGAACCGAAAATGGTATATATTATTCCCCTTTTGATAGTTCTGGTGCTTATCTCCGGCATAAAATCCGGTGTACCATGCTACGAAACCTTTATCGACGGCGTATCCGATGGATTGAAAACCATAATTTCGATTTTCCCCGCACTTGTGGCAATACTTTCCGCAACCGCAATGCTCAGAGAATCCGGCGCGCTTTCGGCACTTACCTCGCTTTTGTCGCCGTTTCTTTCAAAAATCGGTTTTCCTCCCGAAATTCTGCCTCTTGCCGCAATCCGCCCCCTCTCCGGTGGTGCATCCATCGGGCTTTTAACCGATACCGTCAAGACTTACGGTGCGAACAGTTTTATAAGCCGCATGGCATGTATAATGTGCGCTTCCACCGAAACCACATTTTATACCATTATGGTATATTTTAAAAACACCGAGGTAAAATATGTAACGCGCGTTGTTTTGGCGGCTGTTTTCGGCGATTTGGTTGGAATTTTGTGTGCTTTCTGTCTCGCCGCGATAAATTTTTAACAATTTTTCAAAGAATTTATATATATCTCTTGAAAAAATTACCGAATTGAGGTACAATGTAACTATATGGGGTTATCCCGAAAAAAACAAATAATGAGAGGTGTCCGATATGTTGAATAAGAAAAGCGTAGAAGATATTGAAGTAAAAGGAAAAAAAGTCCTCGTAAGATGCGACTTTAACGTTCCGCTTGATGAAAACAGAAACATCACAGACGATACAAGAATTGTCGGTGCATTACCTACAATTAAGTATCTTATCGACAACGGCGCAAGGGTTATTCTTTGCTCACACATGGGCAAGCCGAAAGGTGAGCCGAAGCCCGAGCTTTCACTTGCACCTGTTGCAAAAGCTCTTTCGGAAAAACTCGGCAAGGATGTTGTTTTTGCCGCTGATGACAACGTTGTTGGCGAAAACGCAAAGAAGGCTGTTGCCGAAATGAAGGACGGAGACGTAGTTCTTCTTGAAAACACAAGATACAGAGCAGAGGAAACAAAGAATGTCGATACATTCTCACAGGAGCTTGCAACACTTGCCGATGCATTTGTGAACGATGCATTCGGAACAGCTCACCGCGCACACTGCTCAAACGTAGGCGTTACAAAGTATCTGCCGGTTGCGGCTTGCGGATACCTTATCCAAAAAGAAATCGAATTTTTGGGCAATGCGGTAAACAATCCGGTAAGACCGTTGGTTGCTGTTCTCGGAGGTTCAAAGGTTTCTTCAAAAATTTCCGTTATCAACAACCTGCTTGAAAAGGTTGATACCTTGATTATCGGCGGCGGTATGGCTTACACATTTATGAAAGCTCTCGGCGAAGAAGTCGGCGATTCGCTTTTGGAAGCTGATTACCTTGATTACGCAAAGGAAATGATGGCAAAGGCTGAAGCAAAGGGCGTTAAGCTGTTGATTCCGGTTGACACAGTTGTTGCACAGGAATTCTCAAACGATGCTCCTTCAAAAACTGTAGGCCGCGGCGAAATCGAAGCCGGCTGGGAAGGTCTTGATATCGGTGAAAAGACTATAGAGCTTTACTCTGAAGCTTTAAAGACAGCAAAAACCGTTGTTTGGAACGGACCTATGGGCGTATTTGAAATGCCTAACTTTGCAAA
>CAYMBZ010000033.1:0-18521 GCA_964388835.1 uncultured Lachnospiraceae bacterium | reverse complement strand
GGTACACGAAATTATAAGGATGAAGTTATAACAGAAGTGTTAAATCAGGCAAGGCCGGCAGATTTGTCTCGAGTTATTATGATTGGGGACAGAAAACAGGATATCGAAGGCGCAAAAAAATGCGGAATTGCATCTGCCGGGGTGCGGTGCGGTTATGCTGAAGAAAATGAACTTGAAAACGCGGGAGCGGATTACATTTTTGACGATTTAAAAAAAATGTCGGATTTTTTGGTTAATAACTCTTGACTTTTTTGAAAAAAAGTGCAATAATATGATAAAGACGATGAAAAAGACAGTAGTCATCTGCAAATCCGCAAAGAGAGGGAATATCGCGGCTGTAAATATTCCTGCGGTGGCAGCTGATGAACACCGCTTTGGAGTTGCATATCGAAATTTTCAGTAGGTATCGCCGCACAGCTTTGCGTTAAAGGTAAAATGAGTGATGATTTATCATAATTAGGGTGGAACCGTGCATAGAATTTTGCACCCCTAAGAAAGCGTTTGTTTTCTTGGGGTGTTTTTTATTTCAAGAAAAAATCGTTATCACAATGTAAATCTGAAAAAGGAGTAATATTATGGAAATGAATGAACTTCAGACGCTGAGACATTCCGCGTCACACGTGTTGGCACAGGCTGTAAAAAGGCTGTTCCCGGAAACCAAACTTGCGATAGGACCGGCAATTGATACGGGTTTTTATTATGATTTTGACTCGGAGCACACCTTTACATCGGAGGATTTGGAAAAAATCGAAGCCGAGATGAAGAAAATAGCAAAGGAAAATCTCAAAATCGAGCGCTTTGAGCTTTCAAGAAGCGAGGCTCTTGAGCTTATGAAGGATGAGCCTTATAAGACCGAACTTATAAACGAGCTTCCGGAGGGTGAGACAATTTCATTTTATAAGCAGGGTGATTTCACCGATTTGTGTGCGGGCCCGCATATCAATTACACAAGCAAGATTAAAGCGTTTAAACTTTTGAGCGCAACCGGCGCTTACTGGCGCGGCGATGAGCATAATAAGATGCTTCAGAGAATTTACGGAACGGCGTTTAAGACAAAGGATGAGCTTGCAGAATATTTAGAGCAACGTGAAGAAGCAAGAAAACGCGACCATAACAAGCTCGGTCGTGAACTGGAGCTTTTCACTACCTCAGATATTATTGGACAGGGACTTCCTATAATGCTTCCAAAAGGTGCAAGAGTAATTCAGCTTTTGCAGAGATTTGTGGAGGATGAAGAGCAGAGACGCGGCTGGCAGTTGACGAAAACACCGTTGATGGCCAAAAGTGATTTGTATAAGTTGTCGGGTCACTGGGATCACTATCAGGACGGTATGTTTGTCCTGGGGGATGAAGAAAAGGATAAAGAGGTATTTGCACTGCGTCCTATGACATGTCCGTTCCAGTATCAGGCATTTTTGAACAGAGGTCGCTCCTACAGAGACTTGCCTATGCGACTTGCGGAGACTTCCACGCTGTTCAGAAACGAAGCATCGGGCGAGATGCACGGACTTATTCGTGTACGCCAGTTCACAATTTCCGAGGGGCACTTAATGTGTACACCCGAGCAGCTTGAGGAAGAATTTAAAGGTTGTCTTGAGCTTGCTATATACATGCTCAAAACATTGGGACTTTATGAGGATGTTTCTTACCGCTTCTCACAGTGGAATCCAAATGACCGGGATAAGTATATCGGAACGGAAGAGCAGTGGGATGAAGCTCAGGGTATAATGGAAAAGATACTCAATCACCTGGAAATTCCGTACAAAATAGGTGTAGGTGAAGCTGCTTTCTACGGTCCTAAGCTTGATATTCAGATTAAGAATGTATTCGGCAAAGAGGATACTTTAATAACTCTGCAGATAGACCAAATGCTTGCGGAGAAGTTCGGTATGGAATACGTGGATAAGGACGGAGTGAAGAAGAATCCGTATATCATCCACAGAACATCTATCGGATGTTATGAAAGAACTCTTGCACTTTTGATTGAAAAATACGCGGGGGCGTTCCCGGTGTGGCTTGCTCCGGTTCAGGTTAAGATAATGCCTATTGCGGACAGACATCACGAGTACGCACGAGAGGTTATGAAGAAGCTTGAGGATGCGGGAATTATCAGATTGGAGCTTGATGACCGTGCCGAGAAAATCGGATATAAGATTCGCGAGGCTCAGCTTGAAAAGGTACCTTATATGTTGATTGTTGGCGATAAGGATATCGAAAACGGAGTTGTTTCGATACGTTCGAGAAAGGACGGCGACGTCGGAAGCAAAACCATTGACGAATTTATTGACGAGCTTTCGGAAGAAATCAGAACAAAGAGAATTTAAGGCTCGGGAGTGCGTTTGCACTCCCTTTGTCACCTAATGAGGGATTTTTTCATACTATATTCACAAGGTGATGATTATGAAAATTATGCTGTCGGGCGGAGCTTTTAAAGGAAACAGGAGGGGTATGCTGTTGACATCGTTTCTCTTTGTGTGCGTATTTGCGGCGGCAGCCTTTTGGATTTTCTCAAGCTTTAAGCAGGTGTTTGAGGAAAAGGCGGCGGTTGCGGCTAAAATAAAGGCGGTTAAAGTTATAAATGATGCGGCGGAACAAGTATTTTCGGGAGCGGATACGCAAAATTTGCTTCGAATAAGCCGCAACGAGAAGGAAATGATAACATCTGTAAGTACAGATACCGCCAAGCTTAATCGAATCAGAGCTGAGCTGTCCGTAAAACTTGCGGAATATGCGGAAAAGGAAAACGATACGACGGTATATATACCTGCGGGAAGCCTTACCAAATTTGCGGTATTACAGGGGGTCGGCATGAAAATTCCGGTAAAAGTTGCGCTGGACGGATTTTACGAAATTGACTTCAATGACAAATTTGAAAGTGCGGGAATAAACCGTGTACGGCATAAAATATATATGACAGCGAGTGTAAATATATCAGCAATATCCGCCGTAATGGCAAAAAAAGAAACCGTAACCACGGAAATTCCACTTTCTGAGACGGTTTTTGCGGGAGAGGTACCCCAATATTACGGAGACGGTATCAATATAGCTGGGAGATAAAATTATGAAAAAAATACAAAAAAGAATTGCGGAACTATCGGAGCTCTTGGAGTATCATTCGAAAAAGTATTATGTTGAGGACAATCCGGAGATTACCGATTATGAATATGACATGTTGCTTCGTGAACTGGAAAATTTGGAGGCGGAATATCCGCAGTATCTATCTCCGCTGTCCCCTACGCAGAGGGTCGGAGGAAAGCCGGTTGACCGATTTGAACAAGTGGTTCATACGGTTGCCATGGAAAGCCTCAGAGATGCATTTTCCAAAGATGAGATATACGATTTTGACCGACGTGTTGCGGAGAGTGTCAGCGAATATGACTATGTGGTGGAGCATAAAATTGACGGGCTTTCCGTATCTCTTGAATATGTAAACGGCGAATTTGTCCGCGGTTCAACAAGAGGGGACGGGAATGTCGGCGAGGACGTAACCCAGAATATCAAAACGATAAAATCCGTGCCGATGCGGCTTGCGGAAAAAATTCCGTTCCTTGAGGTGCGCGGTGAGGTGTATATTTCAAAGGAAAATTTCAAAAAGCTCAATGAACTGCGTGAGGAAACGGAGGAACCGCTTTTTGCGAACGCAAGAAATGCGGCGGCAGGGTCTTTGCGCCAGCTTGACCCGAAAGTTGCCGCACTGCGTAAAATGGATATATTCGTGTTTAATATCCAGCAGATAGAGGGTAAGGAAATAAAAACTCATGTAGAGGGACTTAGGTATCTGCGCAGGCTCGGATTCAAAACAATTTTGAATGACGAGGTCTTTCCGGATATAAAGGCCGCATTTGCGCGTGTTCTTGAAATCGGTGAAGAAAGAGGAAAATTGCCATTCGGAATTGATGGTGCGGTAATTAAGGTGAACGATCTTGAAATGCGTGAAAAGATGGGTTCTACCGCAAAATTCCCCAGGTGGGCTGTGGCATACAAGTACCCACCGGAAAAACAGGAGACAAAAATTACCGATATCTTGGTTCAAGTAGGAAGAACGGGGGCGGTTACGCCGCTTGCAGTTCTTGAACCGGTGAGGGTTGCGGGAACAACGGTTTCACGTGCAACTCTGCATAATGTGGACTTTATTGCCGAAAAGGATATAAGAATAGGAGATATTGTCGTAGTTCAAAAGGCGGGGGACATAATTCCGGAAATCATTGAAGCTAAAAAGGACAAGCGTACCGGCAATGAAAAAATATTTAAAATGCCGGAAAAGTGCCCTGTGTGCGGAGCGAGTGTTGTACGCGAGGAGGGAGAGGCGGCTTACCGATGTACCGGCGCGAGTTGCCCGGCGCAGATTATGCGGAATATAATACATTTCGTTTCGAGAAATGCCATGGATATTGATGGATTGGGACCGGCGTTGATAGAACAACTGCTTGAGCGCGATATGATAAAAAATGCCGCTGATTTATATTATATCGATGCCACTGATGTTCAGGATATGGACAAAATGGGCAAAAAATCCGCGGAAAATCTCATAAATGCAATCGAGAAATCAAAGAAAAATTCTCTTTCCCGTCTTATAACGGCTTTGGGGATTCGTTTCGTGGGTGCGAAAGCATCCAAAACAATCGCAAAATATGCAAAGAATATGGATAATCTAATGAAGATTGAAAAAGAAGAGCTTACGGCGATAAATGAAATCGGAGAGGTAATGGCGGAGAGCATTTGCGAATATTTCAGTGAGCCGCAGAACATGGAATTTATCGAAAAACTGCGTAGCGCAGGTGTGAATTTTGAAGAGTACGAGGAAGAAAATTCGGATTTGAGATTTGAAGGTATGACTTTCGTTTTAACAGGAGCACTTGAAGAATTCACAAGAAATGAAGCGGCGGAAATTATCGAAAAGTTCGGAGGCAAGGCTTCTTCGTCGGTTTCAAAGAAAACAACATATGTTCTTGCGGGAAGCGATGCGGGAAGCAAACTGGATAAGGCAAACAAGCTGGGGGTCAGGGTTATTTCTGAACAGGAATTTAAGGACATGATTTCATGAAATATGCGGTAGCGGATTATCGAATAAGTGAAGAGAGCACGGAAAAACTCAGTGCTTTGGGATTTGAAGTTGTGAAAACCCCAAATGCGAAAAGTGTTCATACTGCAATCTGCGGACATCCGGATGTAATGCTCCATAAGCTTGACAGCGGCAGTGCAATCGCCGAGCCGAGTGTTTTTGAATATTTTAAAGAGCGCCTTAAAGAAATAAATGTGATAAAAGGAAAAAGTGTTTTGTCGGAAAGATATCCGGGCGACATAGCATATAACGCTGCGCGGGTCGGGAATAACCTGATATGCGGAGAAAAATTTACCGACCCGCTGATTAAAGAATATGCCACGAAAAACGGTGTGCGGATAATAGACACAAAACAGGGCTATGCAAAGTGCTCGGTATGTGTTGTGGGGGACAATGAACTAATAACGGCGGATAAAAATATTGCAAAGGTTGCGGCGAAAAACAATATCAGAGTGCTTTTGATACCCGAGGGGAATGTTGAGCTTAACGGATTTAACTATGGTTTTATCGGCGGCGCATCTGGACTTTTGAACCGAGGATTGCTTGCATTTAACGGCGATATATTAACTCATGCGGGAGGAAAACAAATTGTTGATTTTTGCGAAAGCTGTAAAACGGAAGTGATATCGTTAAAAAGAGGAGCACTTTACGATGTGGGAAGTATTATCACTTTTTAGTGGTGTGTATCGAAAAAATATGGCTGAAACAATACCGTTTTTTGAAGAGAGTGTGATTTGTTTTGTTGCATTTTTTAAATATACATTGCAAAAGCCGAAGTAATAAGAGAAAAGTTCAAAAAAACTGTTGCAAAAGGCGGATTGTTGTTATATAATTAAAAATGGTACATTATACATATATTACAAAAAAACAGGGAGGACATAACTATGGTATTTGAAAAGGTAAAGGAAATTTTGGCGGAGCAACTCAACATTGATGAAAAAAGCATACATATGGAATCTGCCTTTGTTGATGATTTGGGCGCTGATTCATTGGAGATTGTAGAGCTCATCATGGCTTTTGAATCGGAATTTGATATAGAAATCCCGGATGAGGATGTTGAGAGCATCGCAACGGTTGAGGATGCTGTAAATTATATCAAAGAAAATACGGATTGGGATTAATTTTGATGGATCAGATTAAGGATTTAGAAAAAAAGATTGGATATACCTTCAAAAAAAGACAGCTTGCGGAAAATGCAATGGCACACAGCTCATATGCCAACGAGCGACATTGCAAAAGCAATGAAAGACTGGAATTTTTGGGGGATTCGGTTTTAAGCTTGATTGTAAGTGAGAATTTGTACAATGCGCATGCCGAGGACAGCGAGGGGGATTTAAGCAAAATCCGCGCTTCTTTGGTATGTGAGCATGGTCTTTTTGAACTTGCGAAAAAAATAGAGCTTCCCCAATACATACATCTCGGAGTTGGAGAAGAAAAATGCGGAGGGCGGAACAGACCTTCGCTTGTTTCCGATGCGTTCGAAGCACTGTTAGCGGCGATTTTTCTTGACAGCGATTTTGAAACAGCAAAGAAATGGCTTCTGTCGGTAATGAGGGAGGAGCTTATATCGGTATCGGAGGGCTTTAAGTACGGGGACTACAAAACTATGCTTCAGGAGCATACTCAAAAAGGCGGAAAGGGTAAAGTTACATATGCGCTTATAAAGGAAAGCGGTCCCGACCATGACAAGAGTTTTATCTGTTCTGTATCGGTAGACGGCACTGTCATTGCGGACGGCGAGGGAAAAACCAAAAAAGAAGCGGAGCAGCGCGCGGCTCAAAATGCGCTTAAAAAACTATGAAGCATTACAATATTCCGATATTTGTACCGCATGAGGGGTGTCCGTTCGATTGTATTTTCTGCAATCAGCGCAGAATTACCGGTATGGATACTTCAATAACCGGAGAACAAATACGCGATATAATCGAAGAACATCTGAAAACGCTTCCGAAAAGCGGCAGGCAGATTGAGGTTGCCTTTTTCGGAGGCAGTTTTACCGGTATATCACCGGAGAAACAGACAGAATTTTTGGGTACCGCATACGAGTATGTGAAAAACGGAAAAATTGACGGAATTCGCCTTTCCACGAGACCGGATTATATTTCCGAGGAAATTTTGGAGCGGCTCAATCAATACGGTGTCACGGCGGTTGAACTGGGCGTGCAATCAATGGATGATGGGGTACTTACGGCATCAGCAAGAGGGCATAATGCCGAAACCGTCGAGGCGGCGGTGGGTATGCTGAAGAAATATCCCTTTATGATAGGACTTCAAATGATGACGGGCTTACCGGAGGATACCGATGAAACCGCAATCAAAACCGCGAAAAAAATTATTGCTCTAAAGCCGGATTTTGTCAGAATTTATCCGACACTGGTGCTTAAGGATACCATGCTTGCACGGATGTATGAAAAGGGCGAATATAAGCCGCAGACCCTCCCGGAGGCGGTTAATCTCTGCAAGGAGCTTATAAAAATGTTCCGAGAAAGCGGTATTGAGGTCATACGTGTGGCGCTTGTCACAACAGATGAAATTTCCGACAAAGGCGCGGTGATAGCGGGACCTTTTCACAGCGCATTCCGCGAGCTGGCGGAAGGGGAAATTTATTATGACGAAATCTCCGCGGCAATAGAAAACGGAGCCGATGCGCGAACCTTTTACGTGAATCCGCGAGAGCTTTCAAAGGCGATTGGAAACGGCAAGAGAAATCTTAAGAGAATTAAGGAACGGTACGGCTTTGAAATAGAAATTAAGCCTGGCAGCAATGTGGAAAACGGAAAGATAAATTTTGGAAGGAATGAGTTTTAGTTGTATCTGAAAAGAATTGAAATTCAGGGTTTTAAATCCTTTGCGGATAAAACCGTGCTGAATTTTGAACAGGGAATAACGGGAGTTGTCGGACCGAACGGAAGCGGAAAAAGTAATATTTCGGATGCCATACGCTGGGTTATGGGCGAAATGAGCGCAAAAACCTTGCGCGGTTCAAATATGCAGGATGTTATTTTTAACGGAACGCAGACGAGAAAACCCCTCAATTTTGCCGAGGTAAGTCTTGTTTTGGAAAATAAGGACAGACTTTTTCCCATAGAATTTGACGAGGTGATGGTAACGCGCCGTGTTTTCCGCTCAGGTGAGAGTGTTTACAAAATAAATAACGCAAATTGCCGCCTTAAGGATATTCAGGAGCTGTTTATGGATACCGGTCTCGGACGAGACGGATATTCCATGATTGGACAGGGAAACGTTTCGCAGATTTTGTCGACCAAAGCGGAGGACAGACGAAACTTTTTTGAAGGTGCGGCAGGCGTGTCGAAGTACAAGCACCGCAAGGAGGAATCCGAGCGCAAGCTTGTGTCGGTAAATGAAAATTTGGTGCGAATAAACGATATTACGCTTGAGCTGGAATCACAGCTCAAACCGCTGGAAAATCAATCAAAAAAAGCACGTGAATACCTTGTTTTGTACGAAGAATACAAGGGTCTTGACGTGAGCCTTATTCTGCGCACGGTAACCGGCAATACGGAACAGCTGAAGGCTGTAGGCGAGCTTTTGAATAACATAAATTCGGAAATTGACGAAGTGAAATCTAAGGCAGACGCGTTTGAACTGAAAATTGCCGAGCTTTACGGCGAAAACGAGAAAAAGGACGCGGAACAAGCAGAGACCAATAACGCACTTTTGGAAAGCGAGGCGGAAATTTCACGCAAAGAGAATGAAATTAAGCTTTGTGAGAACAATATTTCAAATAACAAAACACTTTTTGAAAGAGTTGATGCCGAGACGGAGAGTATTTTAAAGAAGAATGAGAGCAGACGAGCTCAGATAGAAGATATCGAGAACACGATTGCGGGTCAGGAAGAGGAAAAACGCAATTTGCTTGCAAAATTCGAAGACATCCAATCGGACAATGAAACCGTGTATGACGAGCTTTCCGAATGTCGAAGAAAAATCGATGAGAAAAAGGATGCTGTTCAGAAAAAGACCAATGAAATTTCAAGAGAAAAAGCTGAAATAAGCGGTCTGGAGAACCTGCGCGAAAGCTATCTCAAACGCAAAAACTCGGTTGAAGCGGAAAAAGAGGCGCGCATAAAGGGTACGGAAAATACAAGGCATGAGATAGAAGAAAACGAAAGAAAGCACAAGGAAATTACCGATAAGTTGGCGGCAATGAATGAAAGAATAGAAAAATGCCGCGAAAGTCTTGCGGAAGTGTCAAAATCTCTTGAAGAGAAGAATACGATTTTATCGGAAAAGCAGATTGAATTCAATTCAAAATCATCTAAAAAACGCATGCTTGAGGCGATGGAGAACGATTACGAGGGATATGCACGGAGCGTAAAGGCGGTGCTGAAAGCGCCGGAGCTTAAAAAATGTGCGGTCTACGGCACGCTTTCAGGTCTTATCAGTGTGGATAAGGAATATGTAACCGCAATAGAAGTGGCGCTGGGTGGCGCATTGCAAAATATAGTTGTCGAGGATGAAGAGGATGCAAAGGCGGCAATCGCGTATTTGCGCGAAAACAAACTGGGACGCGCAACATTTCTTCCGGTTTCTTCCGTCAGTTCCAAAAAACTGGATAACGCGGCAGAAATCAAAAAGTGCGATGGTTTTGTGGGCATAGCAAGCGAGCTTGTAGAATGCGACAGAAAGTATTCCGGAATAACGGACAGCCTTTTGGCAAGAACCGTTGTTGTCAAAACAATCGATGACGGAATTAAGGTATCGCGAAAATTCGGGTACAGGTTTAAAACGGTAACACTTTCGGGTGAGGTTTTAAATCCGGGTGGCTCAATGAGCGGCGGAAGCGTGAACAAAACCAGCGGATTTTTATCCCGTGCAAATGAGATTAAAGCACTTTCACAGCAAATTTCTTCACTGGCGGCGGAGCTTACGGCTTTAAAGGAAGAAATAGGCGTAAGAGATGAGGATGCCGGAAGGATTAAATCACAGCTTGCATCTTATATGCCGCTTGCAAGGGAATACGAGAATGATATTTTGGTTTTGGAGAATTCCTCAAAGCACCTTAAGGTTTCCCTTGATGAGGGCGGAGATGCCGATAAGAGTTTGGATGAGGAGCTTAATACATTGACCGAACAGCTGTCAAAATCCTCTGATGAAATAGCATCTCTTATAAGCTCGGTCAGAGAAAATGAAATTTTGTCCGAAAAGCTCTTGGGAGAAATTACGGAGCTTGAAGCGGAATACAAAGCGATTGAAACGAGAAAAGAGGAAAAATCCAAGGAGCTTATGGATGAAACTCTGCGGCTTAAGACCCTTGAAAAGGATATTGAAACGGAAAAACAGGCAATTTCGGATATTAAAGCCGAAATTGCCGAAAATGAAGCGGCAAAGGAACAAAAAGCTTTGGATAAGCGTAATATAGAAGAGCAAAATACCACGCTTGAAAAGGATATTGAGGAAAAACGTGCGGAAATCGTTACCATACGCGAAAGGTCAAAAAGGATAAAGGAGCGCCTTTGTGAAATTGATGCAGAAAAGGCGGAAACTCTTGAAAAGCTTAAGGGAATACAGAACTCAAACCGCGAGTTGACAGACCACTTGATTGCGCTTCAGCAGGAGCTTTCACGAACAGAAAATAAGGAAACCAAGCTGACGTTGGAACGTGACGGCTTGATTTCCCGTTTGTGGGACGATTATGAGCTGACAGCGGAAACGGCACAGGAAGCCGCGACGGAGATTACCGATGAAAAAGAAACTTCAAAAAGAGTATCCGAGCTTAGGGCAAAGATTAAATCACTTGGCAGTATTAACATCGATTCTATCGAAGAATACAAAAATGTTAAGGAAAGATTTGAGTTTTTATCCGAGCAGAAAAGCGATTTGGAAAAGTCAAAAGATGATTTATCAAAGGTTATCGGTTCCATGCAGGAGCTTATGGAGGAGCATTTTGAAAAGCAGTTTACCGAGATAAACAAGAGCTTTGAAAAGGTGTTCCATGAGCTTTTCGGAGGAGGCCGCGGCAGATTGTATCTGTCCGAGCCGGAAAATGTTTTGGAAAGCGGAATAGAAATCGAGGTTCAGCTTCCGGGCAAAAGTTTGCAGAATATCAATCTCTACTCGGGCGGAGAAAAATCATTTATCGCGATTGCTTTGCTTTTCGCAATTCTTGCGGTTAAGCCGACACCTTTTTGTATTTTGGATGAGATTGATGCGGCTCTTGATGATGTAAATGTGTCAAGATTTGCAACGTATCTCAAAAATTATCTGGATGATACGCAGTTTGTTGTTATAACCCACAGACGAGGTACTATGGAGGCGGCAAATGTGCTTTACGGCGTAACCATGCAGGAAAAGGGTGTTACCAAAATGCTCAGCCTTGCAATTGACGAGGTGGATGAAAGCTTGATTAAGTAGCTTTTAACGGATATTCCTTAAAAGCGCGGAAAGGAAATAAACATGGGATTTTTTGACAGATTAAAAAGCGGACTCGGAAAAACACGAGAATCATTTTCCGCAAAGGTGAATAACGTCTTTAAGGTGTTTGTAAAGGTAGATGAGGAGTTTTTCGAGGAGCTTGAGGAAGCCCTTATAATGGCGGATTTGGGCGTTGAAACCGCGGAATATATAATAGAAACTCTGCGCGATACCGTAAAGAAAAAGCATATTTCGGATGCGGAGGATGTGAAAAGTGAACTTAAATGCGTAATCGGTGATATTCTTTGTCGGAATGATTGCACGATGAAGCTTAATACAAAACCGTCGGTTATACTTGTGATAGGTGTAAACGGTGTGGGAAAAACCACCACGATAGGTAAGCTGGCTTCCTTTTACAAATCTCAGGGCAAGCGCGTTATTTTGGCGGCGGCGGACACATTTCGTGCGGCGGCGATTGATCAGCTTGACGTGTGGGCGAAAAGAAGCGGTTGTGATATTATAAAGCATAATGAAAATTCTGACCCTGCATCGGTTGTTTTCGATGCATGCCGCGCGGCAGCGGCAAGAAATGCGGATATTTTGATATGCGATACGGCGGGCAGACTTCACAATAAGGCAAACCTTATGGCTGAGCTTAACAAAATTGGACGCGTGATAGAGCGAGAGCTTCCGGAGGCGGATAAGGAAATTATGATTGTATTGGATGCTTCAACAGGTCAAAATGCATTGTCGCAAGCGAAGCTGTTTGCGGAAGCGGCGGATATAACCGGTATTATCCTTACCAAGCTTGATGGTACAGCAAAAGGCGGAGTGGTGGTATCCGTTTCGAAGGAACAGAACATTCCGGTTAAATTTATCGGTGTCGGCGAAAAAATCGAGGACTTACAGGAATTTGATGCCGAAAGCTTTGCGGGAGCGCTGTTTGCAAATGATTAATAATAGCAATATGTCATTACAAAATATTGACTTTAACAGCAAAATGTGATAAAATAATTACTAATTTATTGTCGGGAGGATTTGTACATGGTAAAGGTCGCAATTATGGGTTACGGTACTGTCGGAAGCGGCGTGTATGAGATAATCAAAGAAAACAGCTTTGAAAAGGAAGCATTAAACCCGATTGGGGTTAAGTATATCCTGGATATAAGAGATTTCCCGGAACATCCGGAAAAAGAGCTTTTTACAAAGGATTTTAACGATATTTTAACTGATGATGAGGTGTACTGCACAGTGGAGGCAATGGGCGGACTTCATCCGGCATATGAGTTTACCAAGGCTCTTTTGGAAGCGGGAAAGAATGTGGTTACATCCAACAAGGAGCTGGTTGCGACTTACGGTCCCGAGCTTTTGGCAATCGCGAAGGATAAAAATGTAAATTACCTGTTTGAGGCAAGCGTAGGCGGTGGTATACCGATTATACAGCCGATGTGTTCGAGCCTTATGTCCAACAGGATAGAGAAGATTATCGGGATTTTAAACGGTACAACAAACTTTATTCTCACCGAGATGATTACCAAAAACAAAGATTTTGAAGATGCTCTTAAAGATGCACAGCAGAAAGGATATGCCGAGCGCAATCCGGCTGCAGACGTTGAGGGTCACGATGCATGCAGAAAGCTTGCAATTCTTTCATCTCTTGCATGGGGAGAATATGTTGACTATAAGGATATTGTGACAGAGGGAATTACGGAAATAACCCTTGATGATGTTAAGGGTGCGGAGAAATTCGGATGTGTTATTAAGCTTATCGGATATGCCGAAATGGCAGATGATGTGCTTTTTGCAAGAGTTTCGCCGATGCTGGTATCAAAAAATTATCCACTTGCGGGCGTTGACGATGTGTTTAATGCGATTGTGGTTAAAGGAAATTATCTCGGAACATCAATGTTTTACGGCAGAGGCGCCGGCAAGTTCCCGACAGCAAGCGCCGTGGTTGCTGATGTGATTGAGTCGGTAAGACATATTAACGCAAATAAAGCATATTTGGAATGGAAGCCGTCAAAAGAAAATTACATGCTTGATATTGCAAAGAGTAAATCAAAGTATTTTGTAAGATGCAGTGAGGATAAAAAGTGCATTTCGGAACTTTTCGGAGAGGTGGAGATAAAGACCGGAGAAAAAGACGGCGAGCTTGTGTTTATAACAAATGAAATGACCGAGGGCGAGTTTGTTCAAAAAATTGAGGGAACAAGCATGAGCTTTATAAGAGTGTTGGAGGCATAATGATATACGTCAGAGTACCGGCTACAAGCGCAAACATGGGAGCAGGTTTTGATTCGCTCGGAATAGCCCTGGGACTTTACAATACTCTGAGAATTGCGGAAATCGAAAACGGAATTACGGTTTACAACAATTCAAAGGATTTTATCCCAACAGGTGAAAAAAATCTTGTTTACAGGGCTATGTGCAGTGTCTTTGATGAAGTCGGATATGAAAAAAAGGGAATTAAAATAATACAGAACAGCGATATCCCCGTAACACGCGGTATGGGAAGCAGCAGTGCGTGCATTATAGGAGGCATGCTTGCCGCAAATGTTATTTCCGGGAGAAAACTTAGCTACAGCAGAATTTTGGACCTTGCGGCGGAGTTGGAGGGTCACCCGGATAATGTTGCACCGGCGATGTTCGGCGGATTTTGTACTGCCGTAGCGGAAAGCGGAAAAACGATATATCAAAGTAACAAGCTGAGCCCAAGGCTTAAGGCGGCGGTTGTTATTCCGGATTTTTTTCTTTCAACAAAAATGTCGAGAACAACACTTCCCGAGGAGGTACCTCTTAAGGATGCGTCATATAATATATCAAGAGCCGCGCTTTTGACATCACTGCTCGTAAATGAAAAATATGATGACTTAAGGTATGCGGTGAAAGACAGACTTCATCAAGATTACAGAAAAAGCAATATTCCGCATTTTGATGAAATTATGGAAAAAAGCTATGAATTTGGTGCAAAAGCAACCTATTTGAGCGGCTCCGGACCCACAATGGTTTCGCTTATCACCGACAGATATACGGAGTTTCGCCGGGAAATGTCGCAGTTTTTGGCAGAATATGGCGAAAGCTGGAGTGTTAGAGTGCTCCCGATTGACAATGTGGGGGCAATTCTTAAGGAATATTAATTTTGAATACAAGGGCATTGATTGCTCGTTGAAAGGTAGGTTTATATAAAATGGGATTGATAGTTCAAAAATACGGCGGTTCATCCGTGAGAGATGCTGAGCGCGTTATGAATGTAGCAAACCGCATTGTGGAGGCATATGATGCCGGAAACAATGTTGTTGTGGCGGTTTCGGCGCAGGGGGATACGACGGATGACTTGATTGAAAAGGCAAAGGAAATTAATCCGAATGCCTCAAAGAGAGAAATGGATATGCTTTTGGCAACGGGCGAACAGATTTCAATTTCGCTTTTGGCAATGGCAATAGAAAAGATAGGCAGACCTGTTATATCATTAACAGGCTGGCAGGCAGGATTTAAAACCGATTCCAATTATTCAAATGCAAGGATAAGCAGAATCGATACCGAGAGATTGAAAAATGAGCTGGATAAGAGAAAAATTGTTATAGTTGCCGGATTCCAGGGACTTAACAAATATGATGATATCACAACTCTCGGCAGAGGCGGAAGCGATACATCCGCTGTTGCACTTGCGGCTTCGCTCGGTGCGGATATCTGCGAGATTTACACCGATGTTGACGGCGTTTATACCGCGGACCCGAGATTTGTTGAAAATGCTAAGAAACTGGATGATATTTCTTATGATGAAATGCTGGAACTTGCATCATTGGGTGCAAATGTTCTGCATAATCGTTCGGTTGAGATGGCTAAAAAATATAATGTTAAGCTTGCGGTTAAGTCAAGCCTGAATAAAAATGAAGGTACATTTGTTAAGGGGGTAAATAAAGTGGAAAAGATGTTGGTAAGAGGTGTTACAAGAGATAACGATGTTGCGAGAATTTCTCTCTGCAATGTTGAGGATGTACCTGGCAAGGCATTTACTGTTTTTGCGATGATTTCCAAAGAGGACATCGGTGTTGACCTTATTCTGCAATCTATCGGAAATAACGGAAGAAAGGATATTAGTTTCACTGTAAAGGAAGGTGACCTTGAAAGAACACTTGAAATTATAGAAGAAAATAAAGAAACAATCGGCGCACAGGACGTTAAGTACACAAAGGATGTTTCAAAGGTTTCGATAGTGGGAGCCGGAATGGTAAACAATGCCGGAGTTGCTACAAAAATGTTCGAGGCTCTTTACAATGCACACATCAATATAAGTATGATCGCTACGTCGGAAATTAAAATTTCGGTTTTGGTTGAACAGAAGAATGCCGAGCGTGCGGTTAATGCAATACATGACAAATTCTTGTTGGACTAAAAGTTTAAAGGGCGTATCGGTAAGATGAGCCCTTTATTTTAGTTTAAAAATGCATACGAGGTAAATAAGATGAGTGATAAAATCATAGGCAGAAATCCTGTTGCGGAGGCTGTTAAAGCCGGACGGGAAATTGATAAAATTATAGTGAAAAAGGGCGAGATAGAGGGTTCGCTTCGTCCTCTCATAAAAAAGGCAAGAACTATGGGAATACCGGTGATAGAGGCGGAAAAGCAGAAACTGGACAGCCTTTCCGACGGCGGAAATCACCAGGGGGTAATTGCCTATGCAGCGGCGCATGCTTATGCGGAAGTAAATGATATTTTGGAGAACGCAAAAAAACGAGGTCATGCACCTTTTGTGATAATTCTTGACAAAATAACCGACCCGCATAATTTGGGCTCAATTATAAGAAGTGCAAATTGTGCCGGTGCGGACGGTGTTATAATACCGAAACGCGGCAGTGTGGGACTTAATGAAACGGTTGCAAAAACTTCTGCCGGTGCGATTGAATATATTCCGGTGGCAAAGGTTACTAATATTGCGCAGACAATAGATAAGTTAAAAAAAGGGGGACTTTGGATTGCAGGCGCTGAGGCGGGCGGTCAAACGGTGTATAAAGCCGATTTGAGCGGAGCGATTGCGCTTGTTATCGGAAGTGAGGGCGAGGGAATTTCTCGCCTCGTTAAGGAAAAATGTGACTTTTTGGTTGAATTGCCTATGTTCGGGAACGTAAATTCTCTTAATGCTTCGGCGGCGGCTGCTGTTTTGATGTATGAAGTGGTTCGGCGCAGACAGGGCTGATATATTTTAAAATTGGAGGTAAATATGAGAGCGGTAATAACAGTAGTAGGAAAAGATGCGGTAGGTATAATAGCTGAGGTAAGCGGAATATTGTGCCGCAAAAACATTAACATTCTGGATATTTCTCAGACGATTATGCAGGACTTGTTCACAATGGTAATGCTGGTGGATATGAACGGCGCAAAGATAAGTGATATTTCCGAAGAATTTTCGGAAATCGAAAAGAAAATGAATTTGCGGATTCATGCGCAGAATGAAGATATATTCAATTCAATGCACAGAATATAAGGAGCCAAGGGTTATGCTAAATACATTTGAAATACTTGAAACCATAAATATGATAAGCAAGGAAAACTTGGATATCAGAACGATAACAATGGGAATTTCCTTGAAAAACTGCGCAGACCCAAATATCGACAGAGCATGCGAAAAGGTTTATAAAAAAATTACGGAATATGCAAAGGATTTGGTTAAGGTCGGTTGCGATATTGAAGAGCAATACGGTATTCCGATTATCAACAAGCGCATTTCGGTAACCCCTATTGCAAGCTTGGTTGATGTTCTTGAAGAAAAGACAATCGAAAATTGTGTTAGACTTGCAAAGGCTTTGGACAGTGCGGCAAAAAAAGTGGGCGTGAATTTTATCGGAGGATATTCGGCGCTGGTGCATAAGGGTTTTACCGAGGGGGAACGCGCGTTAATCGAATCTATTCCCGAGGCGTTGGCTTCAACCGATATTGTATGCTCAAGCGTAAATGTCGGAACTACAAAAGCCGGAATAAATATGGATGCCGTGGCGATGATGGGAAAAATTATTAAGCGCGCCGCGGAGCTTACAAAGGATAACGGCGGATTCGCTTGTGCAAAACTTGTTATATTTGCAAATGCTGTTGAGGACAACCCGTTTATGGCGGGCGCTTTTCATGGCGAGGGCGAGGGCGAGTGTGTAATAAATGTCGGTGTGAGCGGCCCCGGTGTAGTTAAGTGCGCACTGGAAAAAGTTAAGGGAGAACCCTTTGATACGGTTGCCGATACAATCAAAAAAACGGCGTTTAAAATTACGCGAATGGGACAGCTTGTGGCACAGGAAGCATCAAAAAGGCTCGGCGTGCCTTTCGGCATTGTTGATTTGTCCTTGGCGCCTACACCGGCTATCGGTGACAGCGTAGCGTATATCTTAGAAGAAATGGGCCTTGAAAAGTGCGGGACACATGGCACAACAGCGGCACTTGCGCTTTTAAACGACGCGGTTAAAAAGGGCGGAGTTATGGCATCCTCCCATGTAGGCGGTCTTTCGGGAGCGTTTATCCCTGTAAGCGAGGACGCCGGCATGATAAGTGCGGCAAAATGCGGACTTTTGACTCTTGAAAAATTAGAAGCAATGACCTGTGTGTGCTCGGTAGGACTTGATATGATTGCGGTACCGGGTGACACTTCTGCCGAAACTTTATCCGCAATAATCGCGGATGAGGCGGCGATTGGTATGGTAAATACCAAAACAACCGCGGTGCGAATCATTCCGGCACCTGGCAAAAAGGTGGGGGACACGGTGGAGTTCGGCGGACTTTTGGGCAGCGGCCCGATTATGCCGGTTAAAGAGTATTCAAGCGCGGAATTTATTTCACGCGGGGGCAGAATCCCGGCACCGCTTCAGGCACTAAAGAATTAATAAAATCAATATGAATATACGGCGGCATTAAGTGTCGCCGTATTTTTACAAAAACGGCTTAAAATCGTTGTATAAAGCGAAATTTTTACAAAAAACACAATTATGGTGCAAGAGCTTTTGCACCGCGAAAGTGATTTTTTATAAAAAAAGCAAGATATAAAAGAAAAATGTAGGTTTGTCAATGATGTGTTACACATTTCAGAAGATTTCTCCATAAC
>CAYMBZ010000032.1:0-18727 GCA_964388835.1 uncultured Lachnospiraceae bacterium | reverse complement strand
ACTTAAAGTATGTGGATAAATTCGCCCAATTACTTCGCCACAAAATCGCGATTTTCGGATATTTTGAACTCCATTTTTCATCGAAATTATCAAGCTCCGTAAGTGCTGTCGGCTCGTCAACAGCGGCATAAACCCTCTTTAAATCCGCCATAAGTGCCTTGATATCCTTGTACGAAACAAATTTTGTTGTGTTACGGATTTGGTGTAATCCAACTCGTCGTCAAGCTCACCGTCTAAGCCATTTTCAAGCATTTCTCCGACCATGAGCTTAAATACATCTTTAAGGTCGTCAAAATTTTTTACATCCGAACCTTTCATGATGTTTCTCAAATGTTCTTTTCTTTCTCTTTCCGCTGCCCGATCTTCAGGACTTAATTTGTACCTTGGCATATTAAAAAACTCCAAAATGTTATATTTATCATACACCATCTTGGAGGTCTCTTCAAGACTTTACACAAAATTTGGGATTGTCTCGCATATCAATACGGTAGGGGTTTCATGCTGAAATACGGTTGGATTTTTATACCTGTCGCTATTTTGTTTTCTGCCCTTTATACCTTTGGCGGATATATCAATGTTTTCCATTACCGTATAGAATTTGCATCCTTAACCAATGCGCTTGCGATCGTAGGATTTGCAACATATTTTTATAAATATTGTACGAAGTCCCGCATCCATACAATCATATTTTGGATATCGGTTTTTATATTTTTGAGTGCTTTGGAACAAAATTATCTAACCTTGATACGGCTTGTGATGGTCGGACTCATGCTTATTTCAGCAAAAAAAATAAACTTATCGGCAAAAAATCTGTTTGGATCTTAAATATTATATTATGTGTTGTTTTAACTTTACGAGCAATCCATATTACATTGGCAGGTATTGTAGGATTGCGCAATTTGTTTTATGACAGAAGTTATATGGCATTTATCGCAAGATGTACCTATATGAAAATCAAATGGTTTGGAGTTGCCGCAGAGCCACGGTTCATTGGATGGGAGGTTGCATACTATAAGATCCTTTGGATATTCGGATTGTTCGGTATTGTCGCAGGAGCGGTGGTTTTTGTTACATTGCCTTCTTTTACATTCTTTGTGTGCAAGAAATGCTTTCAAAAGATTCAGACAGATACCGCACTGGTCGCTTATGCCACTGCATCGATTTTACTTGTAAGATTTATTGTTTCTGTGTTGACTAATTTCGGAATTGTGCTTGATAGATTATTCGCACCGATTCCCATTCTTTCGGATGGAACTTGCGGATACATAGCAATTTTTGTGCTGGTAGGACTTTTAATATCAAAGAACGAAGAAGATGGGGAGGGGGATTTGTTCAACGATTAAAAAAAGAACTTTATTTAATGCTTTTCTCGGTGGTCTTGTTTTGTCTGTGTCAGACTACGTTTACGAACCGACAGAAAGCATTTCGGTTGGTTTCATGAACCAAAGCTGTTTCGGCCGCCGCCGCAACGAAAATCATTTTCGGCTATGATGACATGACTTTCAGACCGAATGCCACCCTTACCCGTGCCGAGGCGGCCGCGCTTATCGACATTGATTTCGGCATTGGAAAAGAGATTACCGATTGGCTGGAAATCGAAGAGATACGAAGCGGTGAATCCTTTAAAATCAAAATTGATGATTGGTATTATTCGGTTTCGTCCAAAACGGGTGCCGTCTTTTCTTACGGTACTTGCCCCCAATTTTTTCAGGTAAATTTATGCCGTGCAAAATCCGAGCGATTGCAAAGCATATACGGGTGATACGGTTGTACTGAACGCATCTTTCGGAACCGGTGAGGACGGAGCGCGCACAAAAACGCACCCGATTTTCGTGAAATGGTATAAAAACAATGAAGCAATCCCCGACGCGACGGAAGAAACGTTGACGATTTACAATGCAAGCGAAAATGACGGAGGTCATTATTATTGCATGGCTTACTACGGAGAGTTGGGAGATGCACTTTTGAGCGCGAAAAGCAGTATCGCACAGGTTGAGATCGATGATCCGGGCATTATCTTCTCAAACGGAGTGCTTGGAGGAAGATGGTCTTTGGATGAAAACGCACTGCTGACACTTTTTGCGGGAGCTAAGACATCCTCCGGAGAAGAGTGCGTGTATCAATGGTAGCACCGAAGTTTATTCTTCTTAAGGCATATTCCAAAACCTTTTTGATGTTTTCCCAATGTGCTTTGAGCCATTGATTGTCGCCGGATATTTTCCATTCTCTGTAACATTTGATCACAGTCCCCATTTGACCGTCCAGGCAAGCTCTTCCGTTCGACATTTCTCTGTCGAGCGGTAATCATGTTCGGAAAGCCATTCTGCCCGTTTTGTCTGTACTGTACCGAATTTCGATCTCACGGATGGAGCGTTCGAGGTCGGGGAATAAAAAGCACAAAGCGTATGCATAATTCCACACATGCTGGCAAGTTCCCTCGCACAAACCCAATACCTCACCGACTCCTTCCCAACCGTCAAAGGAACCATCCTCCAATCTTAAGACGGTCGGTGATTTTAAAACGGCAAGATTTGAGGATGCCGCATCAATCACTTCCGTTGGCAGAGTGGTTTCATGTAAAGCTTTTTTGAATTTTAAGGTACGATGGTACAAATTATTCCAGTTTTGAAGAGCGTATACCGCTGTTTGCAGAGAATCTTCAAAAACGGTGGCATAATAATTTTTCCATGTCTTATGGGTACCGTCCTCATTTTTACATTCATCCCAATAGTTATAATTGTTGGGTACATTCCAAGATAATATAAATCTGACTTTCTTTTTTTCGTTGGGCGCCACTGTGGTCTCGGCGATTAATGTTCCGATATCGCCACTGCCTTCGGTATCATAGATTCTCTCTTTGATCTGTTTTTCGGAGGAAAATTCATTCCAGAAAGAGATTACACCGTCTTTCCACATACCACGATACCAATAGGCCTGTGTGTAGGCAATGTCGCAATCGGTTGCCAAAGTCAAATCGCCGTATTTCGGTGTATCCTTTGCGGCACCGCTGTTGATCAAGGTCAGGGTTTTTATACCGTTCTTTCCGTTCGGGTGATTGACGGATTTTCCGAAAGGATTGACGACCGATAACGCGACTTGATAGGTGACGGTTTCGGTGGTGGTATTCTCCGCTTCAATATCAAAAAATGCGGCGGGCAAGCTTGAGTTTTTTGCATCGCGCGGGATAAACGGGTTGAACGCCGTCATACGCACCTTTGCCGGAAAGTGATCGTCTTGAAAATGGATCGACGCTATGGGGAATTCGCCGTAGAATTCCACGTTTTTAAAATGCGGGAATCCGCACATTTTCTCAGTGTTCGCACCGGAACCGTAGCTGTTCCAGCTCCACAGGTGCTTGTTGTATTGCCTGATTAATTCTTTTTGAATGTCGCCGTAATTTTGTCGCCCCGTATTGCTCTGATCGCAAAATGGGAACAACCGTTTACACTTCCCTTGGAGGGTCTGTTGAAAATTTCCCAATCGATCAATCTGCCGTCCCCGCCGAGACCGATACTTCCCGTACCGATTCCGCCCAAAGGGAAAGAAATTTCTTGTGTAAATTCTCCGCTGTACTTCATAAAATCACCTCGCATAAAAGTCAGTTGCTTTGGAAAATATCGGCCGAGTTTCGCACGGATGTGCAAAGCGAAAAGATTTCGCTCGCAGAACACATATTGAGCGCCGCCGGGCAAATTTAGCCGAAAGCATCTTCGATAGTTTCGTGTCAACACACACGGAATTCTCTGCTTTGTTAAAAAATTCAAAAATCGACAGAAACGTTTTTTCCCCACAAAGGACTGGGATGGAATGGAGTCAACCGGTTTTGCTTGCATTTACTTTTTAGGACATATTTGAAACGCAACAATTCCCGCGATGCAAATGATACTGCCTGCAAGATTCAGTTTCGAGTGCTTACGATAATTTTACTATATAATTTCCACAAACTTTCCTATAAATCTTGATTTTTTACGCCAAATATAATACAATGAGTTTAAGTAAAGTTTGCAATCAATGAATGGTCTATGGAAAGAATGGAAACTTATGGTTTCGTAAATTGAGTCTTGCGGCTCATGAATGGCACTTCGTGCATGATTAGGGCGATTAAAATCATGTTACGCAAGTAACCAATCATGGCAAAGTCAAATCATGAAAATAGCGGCATCGAAATTATATGCCGATTTGAAAGTGAAAGCAGTAATCATTTGCTGACGAGGTGGTATAAATGAGAGATTTTGGATATATTTCATTTCTATCAAACAAAAAGGAAGTTGTGCTCAGTGTGCGCACAATTATTTATGTGCTTATGAGCGGCCCATGCGCCGAAATACACACAAGCGGTGGCTCTGTTTATAAAACGCGCAAGAAGTTTTCCGACATAGAAAAGCAAATCGGCGGCAACTTCATAAAAATTCACCGCGGCTGTATTGTGTCCAGCATAGCCATACATGAAATTACCGATAAAATTTACTTAAGCAACGGTGAATCGCTGGTGTACACCCAGCGAAAGAAAAAGGAAATCATAGAAAGATTTCACGAAATACAAAAAAAGATGATTGCCGGCTTTCATAAGTTTCAAACGCCGGATACCGACGCGCAGTACAGGGAACATTACAAAAGCTTTGATAACATGCCCTTTGCCTTTACCGATATCGAGCTTATATTTAATGATGAAACTCATGCGGTGGACTGGATATTCAGGTACGGCAATCAGGCGCTTGCCGATTTGGAGAAGGTGTCACTTGACAAGCTTATAGGCAACTCCTTCGGAAGTGTGTTCCCCAACATGGATTCAAAATGGCTTCGCGCATACGAGCGCGCAACGCTGTACGGCGAAATGCTTGAAATTATAGATTACAGTCCGGAGATAGACACAAACCTTAAAGTAATATGCTTTCCCACATTTAAAGGACACTGCGGATGTATTCTTTTCAACATTGCAAGCATAAAGTTTACAAAAAACAGCACCGATGCCGAAAAGGCAATGATGCTTTACTTTGGTCAATTGATAAACAATCAGTAAGTTTTTAAAGCCGCAAAAAGGTATTTGATTTTTGGCTGTCAATACTTTTTTTCGGCTTTTTTATGTCGTTTTACCTCGTTTGCACGTCGATTCGCAACAAACGTATTGTTTTCTTTAAAAAAATCCAATATAATTGATGTAACAAATTGAAATTTACGGAGGTATTGAAATGAAAAGACAGAAGATTTCCGCCTTGCTTTTAGCAATTGCCGTTACGGCAAGTACGTTTTCGTATGCCACAGCGGCGGACACAGCAGAAGAAACGTCTGCAGATTTAAGCAGCACAATTTTCGAAGCAACAAGAACGGATTTTCGAGATGAGTCGATTTACCATCTTAGGATTTCCAGATTTTACGACGGAGATGAATCAAACAACGTTTGTTGTTGGGACGACGCGGCGTATGGCAATGATGAGTCAGACCCGGGTTGGCGCGGTGACTTTAAAGGCTTGATTGAAAAGCTTGATTATATAAAGGCACTGGGCTTTACCGCGGTTTCGCTAAACCCGGTTGCACAAAGCACGTCAGCGATTGATTATTCAGGCACATATCCGTTTGATATGAAAAAGACAGAAAAAAGGTTGGAATCGGACGGCTACACATACCAAGACCTGATTGATGCATGCCATGAAAAAGGATTAAAGGTTATGCAAAGTGTTGTGCTCGGCAGCACCTCAGTCTTTGGTGAAGAGCATCTTGCAAAGCTTTACGATATCAAGGACGACGGAGATTGGAGATATAATAAAGGCATTTTATCTCCCACCGAAAGGCTTTTGAAAAGTGCCAACTGTGATACGGCGGATGAATATTGGCAATACCCTTTAAATGTTTTCACAATGAGCAAACATTTGATCCAGAATACTAATTACAATGTTTTTTGCTCGACCGGTTTGACACCGGTCACAGATGACGATAATATTGTAAAAATTTCAGATTCCGATACATATAATCCGGACAACAACTATCACACCGGATATTTCTCAAAAGCAGATTTGAGCATATGGAACAAACAGTTCGCAAATTTAGCATTTGATTTTTTAGATGTTAATACTGAAAATCCCGATGTTGGCGTGTACCTGGCAGAGGTGTGCAAAATGTACGCAGACTACGGCGCAGACGCAATACTGATAAATAATGTCGACAGTATTACACGTGTATCATTGAACCTGGGTATTATAAAACCGCTTAAGGAAATGCTTGCCGCAGACGGCAAAAATATAGAAATATTTGCGGAATGTTATGATGTTCCCAACGGCAATACGTGGAACACTAAAGGCGCATCAATGTCCACACCGTTTTACACATGGGCGGAGCAGGACGAATATTTGCTTGAAAACTGGATTGACGCCGGTGAGCAAAAGGCAATCCGCGAGGATATCAACAGCAATATGAATCTGGCATTTCGTCAGATAAGAACAAACTATTCCTCCGACAATCAGCCCACAAGCGACAATGCAATGCTGCGCGGTATCGAATATCATAAGCCGGATTATTCAAAGGCTTCCGGCATCAACATGATGGATTCCGTAATGCGTTACTACTTTTACGGTAACAATTATGCATTTGACATCGCAAAAGAAAATGACAGCTATTACAACGATGCTACATTTAATATAACGCATATAGATACTTACGAACACTCACAGAGAGATTCGGTGTATAAGCCGAATTTCAGTGAGGAAGAATGGGAAGAAAGACTGGCATTCCTGTTTACTTTTCGCGGAATCCCGCAGGTGCTTTGCGGCACAGAAGTTATGTTTCAAAAAGGCGCGCTGCTTAGCGGAGATGCGAGCAATGTGCGCAGTGAAACTGCCGACGCATACTACGGCAATTATTTGGAAGGCACTTTAACTCAAAAAGCCAACGGTGAATATGAGGCAAGCGGAAGAATTGCAGACTCATTGTCCTCTCCCGTTGCGCAGAAAATTCAACAGCTTAACGCAATCCGCAAGGCAGTTCCGGCGCTGAGAAAAGGTCAGTACACAGTATCGGATGATTATGTGAATGGAAATTACGCTTTCATACGCCGTTACACCAACCCGAATGAGGGGATTGACAGTCTTGCCCTTGTTTCTATGAGTGATGCATCCTTTAAAAATATTCCCAACGGAAGATATGTTGATGCGGTAACAGGCGATGTACAAATTGTTAACGATAACTCACTTAAGTGTTTCGCTCCCAAAAACGGTATACGAGTGTATGTCTGTGAGGCAGAAGGCTTTACAAAGCTTGACGAAAACCTTGTAAGACAGCAGTACACTTTAAGCTTTGATGCAAACGGAGGCGGCGGCACAATGAATTCTTTAACCTCAGGCGCAAACGGTTATGTTACGTTGCCCAATACTACGTTTAAAGCACCGCTAAACAGCAGTTTTGGCGGCTGGATGATTGACGGAGTAAGCTACAAAGCAGGCGATAAGGTATTTATGTCCAAAAATCAAACCGCAACCGCAAGCTGGAAGCAGGTTGATGGCTATCCTTTGTTTTTTGACGATATACAGGTAACAAGTGAAAACTGCAACAATATAACGGGTGACAGAACGGCAAAATACGACCATGCAGAAAAGAAGCTTACCTTAAAAGGCTATAACGGCGGCAAAATCAGCACTGAAATTGCACAGCTTAACATTTTCTCGGAGGGCGGTACAACAAACACCGTCGGCGGCATAACATCAAGCGGTACGATAACCATACAAGGGGGCGGAAGTACTGTAATAAACGGCGGCATTGCATGCGGCACCTTAGAGATGGAAAGCGGCACTGTGAAAATTGTCGGCGAAGAAAATGCGATAAATGCCGCAAACGAGTGCAACATATCCGGCGGCATTGTAACACTTATGTCCAAAACCGGCAGCGCAATACAAGCGGGCACAGCCATAAATATATCGGGCAACGCAAATGTAACTGCGGCTTCGCAGTCGTCCTCGGCACTTTCAAAGGCGGCAGACACATCGGCATATTCTGCAAAGCACAAAGAGGTTGCAAGCACGGAAATGTCCGATCATAACAGCGTAAGCTACACAGCCGCAAATAACGGTTCGTACAAATATTACAGAATCAACCCCTACAGCACATTAAGCTTTGACTCGGACGGCGGCACCGGAGCAATGGATCGTATCGACACAACCTCCGGTATAGTAACCCTCCCGGAATGTACCTTTACTTCGACGGATGGCAGTGATTTTGTCGCGTGGAAGATAGACGGCAAAAATTACAAAGCCGGTGCAAGCGTTGTAATCAGCGGTGACCAAACAGCCACGGCGGCTTGGGGTGTAGGTGTAGCCGGCGGTGATACCGTAGCAAGTGACGAGATTGTAATTTATCTTGATACAGGCTCTGCATGGGACGAAGCGAATGCATACTTCTACGGCGGTGCTACTTCAGGACCGATATGGCCGGGAATATCCATGACAAAAATTGACGGCACAAACATTTGGAAGACAACTGTTAAAAAGGATGTTGCGGCAACAGTGATATTCAACGACAGCGGCTCTCATCAGTCAGATGTCCTGACAGTTCCAAGTGACGGAAATACACTGTATTTATGGGATTCCGGTACATGGAACGGTTACAGCGGCGGTGCTATGATTGAAAACACAGAAGGTAAATACAAAGTTTCATACCAATCGCCTTTGGCAATGGGATATATCAGTTCGGCTTTGACAACGAACGGCAAAATCACCCTTCCGGTATGCACACTTCTTCCGCCGAAATACGGCATGGAATTTGTCGGCTGGTATGTGAACAATGAAATATGTGCGCCGGGCAATACGGTAACGATTACAAACAGCACTACAGTAAAGCCTATATGGAACACGGTTTCCATCGAGGCGGCAGACTTTACTTCGGCAACAATCTATTTCCCGACCGCCGGGACATACAGTGTTGTATTTGCGGATTACGAGGACGGCAGACTTGCCGGTGCGGAAATTGCAACAGTCACGGCAACAGTGGGATTAAAAAAGGTTGACATTGCAGGTGACATCAAATTAAGCGTCGGCGACAAGGTTATGGTTTTAAATGATTTAAACGGCTTAATGCCGCTTTGCGACGCATTTACCGCTACGGAATAATATGTTGCGCCGGAAGGCGGCTCGGATGATGACGGCATACCGGCAGATGCCACATTCCATGTTGTCGGTGATAAAACTGTGTCAGTTGCAAATTGAAGTGCCGGTGAGGTACTTATGACCGAAATGTCAAACAAAGAATACACACGTGAAACATCGGCGCTTACAGCAGGCGGAAGTCACCCTTCCAAATATACACGGTGGATGAGCTGTACTGGTATGCCGACTATGTAAACGGCAATATGCCGGGAGGTACGCATTATACAACATACGCACAGCTAAAGCAGGATATTATTATAAACAGCGGTGTGCTCAAAAACGACTACAGCCTTGTAAGCGACACAAGCGGCTTTAGGACATGGACACCCATGGAATTTCAATATGGTACCTTTGACGGCGGCGGACACACCATAAGCGGACTGTATATCGGAGAGTAAATTTTCAATGCGGGATTTTATTACAATGTCGGCGAAACAGGCAAGGTAATTAATCTTAATCTTAAAGACACTTATTTTGCAGGTTCAAGAAATCTAAACGGCGGTATATGTACCAGAAACGAAGGAAGGATTGAAAACTGCTCCGTTATAGGAAATATAACAAACTGCAGTAACAGCACCGGCTTAATAACAGGCTATAACAGCGGTACAATAAAAAACTGTTATACCATAGGTTCTGTAAGCGGCAGTAGCGGCAACCCGGGCGGCGTTGCAGGTTGCAACGGTTCAAGCGCTGTGGTTGAAAACCGTTACACAAGCGTGGTAATTACGCAGTCCGGCGTAACTGCTACTTCATTTAACGTTGTTGTGAGTCAAAACTCCGGCACGGTAAGAAATTGCTACTATAACAGCGACAAAAACTCGAAAAATATTTCAGCATCCGCAACCGGTGCTGAAGGTAAGACGGCAAGGCAATTTGCAAGCGGTGAGGTTGCATATCTTTTAAACGGTGACCAAAGCAAGCTTGTGTTCGGTCAAACTCTGGGCACAGATAAGTTCCCGGTTTTTGTTACAAACAGCAATAAGGTTTATTCCGCAAGCAAAGGCGGATGCATTGGATATACAAATGATGAATCAAAGATGGGCATGGTTGTTGAGCATAACATCGGTGAAGACGGAATGTGCAAGCTTTGCGGAAACTTTATTATATCAACCGCGGCACAGCTGAAAGCTTTTGCCGACCACGTAAACAATGTGAACGAAAAAACAAACGCAAAGCTTGACAATAATATTATTTTAAACGACAGCGTGTTTAATGAGGACGGAACGCTTACGAAAAGCACAGCAAGTCTTGATATATGGACACCTATAGAGAACTATGAAGGCGTTTTTGACGGCTGTGGCTTTACCATAAGCGGTATGTACATACCAAAGGACGATAACACATACGGGCAAGGCTTGTTTGCCTCCTTGGGATCCGGGTCAACTCTTAAAAACCTTACGGTTAAGGACTCGTATATTAACGGCACCAATGCGGAAATTACCGCCGCAATTGCCGTGTTCAGCTACGGAGCAATCACAAACTGCTTCAGCGACGGCAGTTGTGTGATAGGAAGCAGTTATACGGGCGGCGTTGTCGGCTAATGCTCGTCCACCATTGACAACTGCCGCAACACCTCGTCCGTTACAGGAACAAACTCTGTCAGCGGAATTGTCGGTTATATATCGGGCGATTTGCTACATTCATACAGCATCGGTAATATAAGCGGACAGTATTACGTTGGCGGTCTTGCCGGCTACAACGAAGAGACAATCGAAGAATGTTACAGCCAAGGGACTGTAAGCGGCAATAGCGATGTTGGCGGCTTTATGGGTAGCGGATATGACGACAACGAATAATGCTACTTTTTGGAAGGCTGTAATGCACCGGGTACGGTGTTTGACACCGCAGGTGCCAAAAGTGCAACGGCACGGCAGTTTGAAAACGGATATGTTGCATATAACCTAAGCCAAGGACAGACCGAGCACACCTACGGTCAAAAAATCGCTACAGACCGCTATCCCGTTTTTGCGGCAAACGGCAACAAGGTTTATGCAACCAAGGGATGTGTGTTATACAACAACAGCGGCAATACCGACGAGAAATAACATTCCTATGAGGATGGAATATGCAAGGACTGCGGTGAGTATTACAGCGTCGAGCCGGAATATGAGACGGTACAACATACCGGATCGGCACGGTGGAAGAACTTTACTGGTTTACCTACGCCGTTTCAAAGGGTAATACTAATTACACGGGAGAATTAACCGCGGACATAACATTAAACGAAAAAGTTTTAAATGCCGACGGCACGCTTGTATCAGACACAAGCAAGCTTAAAAAGTGGAAACCGATCGGTGACGAAACAAACAAATTTAACGGTTGTTTTTATGGCAACGGTCACGTTATAAGGGGAATATACTGTGACATGTCGAGTGAAGAAAATGTCGGATTTTTCGGTTACATAGAATTTGACATTGCGGATATCGGAATAGAAGACAGCTATGTAAGCGGTTCAAACGCGGTAGGCGGATTGTGCGGAGCAGCGGGGCAGAATTCCTTCATTGAATGTTGCTACTTCGACGGCACATTAAAAGGAAAGAACTTTGTGGGCGGCATATGCGGCTACAGCAACGGTGTTATCGCAAACTGCTATGCGGATGTTAAATTTGACAGCACAGTTCAGCCAAGCAAGGACATAAATCCGTTAAGCGGAACGCTGATGTACGGCTATGACGAATGTGTCAACAGCTACTATGTGGGCAATGCGGACTCCACGGAAAAGAGAACGGAGCAACGCTTTGAAAACGGCGAAATTGCCTACCTGTTATCACAAGGTGCGTACGACAGCGACGGAATGTGTCGGCGGACTGTGTGGATATGTAGATGACGTATATGTGGCATACTCGATTTCATGCGGCACAATTACCGCGGAAGCCTGGCGGAATATTTGCGATCGCAGCAATCCGGCGACGAAACGGTTTGGGGACAAACGTTGTCAGGTGAAAAAAAAGAAAATCATCCTGTTTTGGGCGGCAAGAAGGTGTACTCGTATTTTGAAAATTCTGTGTTCTCAAACACCGCTCCGACAGAGTATTCCATTTTCGGATGTTGGGAAAACGAAACATATATTAACCTGCCGAAGAAAGGAGACTGCAAACTTGTTGTTGCTGCCTATGATAGCGACAGGCTTAAGGGGGTATGTGTAATCGATCTTGCGGAGCAGTGTGACGAGGTGCAAGTACCTGTCGGCATAACACTTGGAAAAGGTGACAAAATCATGCTGTGGGACAGTTATATGAAGCCTATGTGTGATGCATACAGCGTTCAATAGACTTTATGATGTTACAGCAAAGCGAGGTGAAAAAAAAGAAAATCATCCTGTTTTGGGCGGCAAGAAGGTGTACTCGTATTTTGAAAATTCTGTGTTCTCAAACACCGCTCCGACAGAGTATTCCATTTTCGGATGTTGGGAAAACGAAACATATATTAACCTGCCGAAGAAAGGAGACTGCAAACTTGTTGTTGCTGCCTATGATAGCGACAGGCTTAAGGGGGTATGTGTAATCGATCTTGCGGAGCAGTGTGACGAGGTGCAAGTACCTGTCGGCATAACACTTGGAAAAGGTGACAAAATCATGCTGTGGGACAGTTATATGAAGCCTATGTGTGATGCATACAGCGTTCAATAGACTTTATGATGTTACAGCAAAGCGAGGTGCATCATTTGCAGAAGGAAAAATACATTACATTTTTTTCAAACAAGAGAGAAAATGTGCTTGATACGTGCTACATTCTTTACGCTGTTGCGGAAAACAGCAAAACAGAAATACATACCACCGGCGGAGAAATGTACGAAACACGCATGCCGCTTGCGTTTGCCGATGTCGAGTTTTGGATGACGGCGAGAGTTTTGTGTACAGATATCAAAATGCGGCGCATGCATCGCTGGGCGAAGTACAGACGGATATCGCAATACAGCGAATACATTGTCGCCCCGGATACTTTCTCCGCCACCGTAAATGGTATTCCCGCAACAATATCGAGAAACAATCCGCCGTATCACCCCACTCTGGAGGTAAGCCTAAAGCTTGGGGGTGAGGCGCTCAGCGAAGAGGAAAAGGTTGAAATTATCGAATAAGATAATATGCACAGGGAAATAAGACGCGAATTGAAAGATTCATGCACATGGGCAGAATCGTCTGAGTATGATACCACAATCTACCCCGAAAAGGTTCTGATTATGGACGCTGTCGATGATTACAGCTTAGCTGATCAGGAAGAGGCATTCCTTGATAAGTACATCACAACCGTTATTTTTGATTCGAATCATGCCGCGCAGAAAAACGGCGTTTCCGCCACAAAAGAATTCTGCACAAATCATGAATTCACCGCGCAGATTCCGTCTATCGGCAAGGTTTACACTTTCCCGACCTGTAAGACTGAGGAGCTTTATTACTATTCCTGCAGAATCTGCGGTAAGTGTGAATTTAACCCGAACCATGTTGATTATGACCATGATATGTTGCCCGATGAGATTGAAGCTCTAAAAAGGACATTTGGATTGAACAGTTCATATGATACCGAGTTTCCGAACGACAATTCATATATCGGTGTAAATGCGGCAGGTCAGCATGTTTGGTGGCTCAGTTGTAAGACTTGCGGAAGAGCCTATAAATATGACAACACATACGTAACGGAAAAAGCGTTCAAAGCCGCAAAGTTCCCAATGATGGATTTTAATGAGTATAAGACAGCGATGATGGACTCATTAAAACAGCGCGAAGAACAGATTTTAAACAGCACTGCGGTTATGCCCCAAACTTTTACTCTCAGCCGAAAGAGCAATGTAAATATGAGCAAATGGGCGCAGAGCGATGTGAATTTTGCACTTAACGATAATCTGATTGACGATAATGTTCTCGGTTGGGACTATACGCAGAATATTTCACGTTTGTAATTCTGCTCCGTGGCGGTAAAACTTGCCGAAGAGCTGATTGGAAAGAGTATTGCGTCGGCAGACGGCAATACCTTTATAGATACAAGCGATACCTATGTATTGAAAGTGTATGCCGCCGGAATAATGAGCGGCGTTTCGACAACGGAATTTGACCAGAACGGCACGCTTACACGTCAGCAAATGGGTGCCTTTCTTTACCGCACATTGCGTTATGTAAAACAAAATTCCGAACTCAAATATACAAGCTACAATTCAAAGCTTGACAGCTACACCGACAGTTGGGCTGGTATCAGGTTGCACCGCACAAGTTTGAGTATAATATGGAAAAAGACACATGGGGCGGACATGATAATACCTATCTATTCAAGAGCTGCAAATTTTTATAGGGAAAATATATTTTGGTAACTGGCAGACGATATAATCTCAAATACACCTTCGACCTTGCAGGAAAGAGCGTGGAGGACGGTCAGCTTCCATTCTACAACACCTATACAGGTCAAATAATGGGTATTGACTATCAAGCTGTTACCCCTGTTCGCGATTGAGTAAATTTGTGATTTGTAAAAATGCAAGATTGATTTAACGCGGTATGGAGTTTTTATTAAACGGGGATAAACGGTGATTTTGATTTTTGGGCTGTTATCGGCAGACGCTTAAAATCGAATAATGAAAATGTTAAGACGGTTGCAGATATTTTGCAACCGTCTTTTATATATGGCGAACATATGTAATGTTTTTTAAACCTGTTGAAATTACGATAAAAACTTAATTTTTTTAGGCTCTGTAATTGAGCCGTTTTATTTAAAAAAAATGTCGGGAAGCGGTGATTCGCAAATTATACCGGAAATATCCTTTACCGAACACAGATTATGAAAGTATTTTTTTCCTATCTTATTACTTGCACACATCAAATATGCATTTTCCGAATGTGCAAGCATTTTTCTGCGAATATTGTTTTCGCTATCCGAAATATCGGTAAGAAATCCGTCATCGGACAAGCCGCGACAGGAGAAAAAAGCAATTTCTGCATTATAACTCTCTATTGTACGGTGAGCTTCCTCGCCGACAAGTGATTGACAGGACGGAAGAAGAACACCGCCGGTGCTGATAGCCTTGATTCCGTAGTCGCCGAGCTTTAAAAGCGTTTTTATTCCGCTGGTTATAACGGTAAGGTGATTTTTCGTCGCAAGGAATGGGACTAGCGCATAAGCACTTGATGAGGCGTCAAGAAAAATTACGTCATAGTCGCTGATGAGATGTATTGCCTGTTTTGCAATTTCAAGTTTAGCGTCGGTTTGCTCCAATTCACGAATCACAAATGGAATTTTCAGCGTTGATATGCTGTTTTCTTCAATCATAGCTCCGCCGTGAGTTCTTCGTAAGAGTTGTTGTCTTTCCAAACTGATAAGGTCGCGCCTTATTGACGATTCGCTTGCAAAAAGCAGATTTGAGAGCTCTGCAACAGTTACTTCTTTTTTTGCAAGTAGTATTTTTAAAATTTCTTTTTCGCGATTTTTGTTCATATTATCCTCCAAATAAATGTAAAAACAATCAAAAATGTGCTTGATTTATCGTTGTTATTGACATTGCTTGCATTTTTGAATGATATGGTTTAGTATATAACATATATGACGGAATGTCAAGTTTTAATGTTTGATGAGGTGAGTGATTTTGATGGACAAAGAGATTTTGCGATTTGATATGCATACACATTCCGAAAGCTCACACGATTCTGTGTGCCCTGTTTCGGATATGGCAAAATCTGCTGAAAAAAACGGACTTTCGGGAATTGCGGTTACAGACCATTGCGATATTGGATTTTGCGAAATGCAGGATTTGGAAAAAATAATAAATAAGTCCATTGCGGATGTGGAAAAAGTGATTGAAACTGAAAAAATCAGGGTTCTTCGAGGAATTGAAATAGGTGAAATTATGTGGCACAAGGATGCTGCGGACGAAATATTGAAAAAGTTTGATTTTGATGTTGTTATCGGTTCTGTGCACACGGTTAAGTTCAGCGGATATGAAATGCCGTATTCACAAATTAATTTTTCGAAAATAGATAAAACGACAATTAATGAATATATGGAAAAGTATTTTGATGATATGCTGGAAATGATTGAAAACAGTAATATTGATATTCTTGCGCATATTACGTGTCCTCTAAGATATATAAACGGAAAGTATCGAATGGGAATTGAGAGTCGAAAATTTGAGGATAAAATAAAAAAAATTCTGGAATATATCATAAAGAACAATATTGCGCTTGAAATCAATACCTCTTGTGTGCATGAGGGCAGTGCATACTGTGAATTTATGCCTGAGGAATGGATAATTACTATGTATAAAAAGATGGGCGGATACCTTATCACCACCGGGTCGGATGCCCATGTTGCGGAAAATTCGGCAAATGCATTTGATAAGCTTTATACATTTCTTGCAGAGGCTGGATTTAAAAAGGCATATTACTTTGAAAACAGAAAACCCGTCGGATACAGCGTGAAATAAAGGAGGCAGAAAAAATGAAAGCGGCAGTTTTTTACGGAAAACATAATTTAAAAATTGAAGAAATCGATATGCCGAAAATAAACGCCGACGAAGTGTTGGTCAAGGTTATGGCGTGCGGTATATGCGGAACGGACATCCATATTTATGAGGGTGATGAGGGGGCGGCACAAACTCCGCCGAAAACCGTTCTCGGGCATGAATTTTCGGGAGTTATTACAGAAATTGGCGAGAATGTGAGAAATGTTAAGGTTGGCGACAGAGTGTGCGTTGATCCGAATAAACTTTGCGGAAGTTGTCACTATTGCAGAAATGCGAACGGGCATTTTTGCGAACATATGATAGGAATAGGAACAACCGTGAACGGAGGGTTTGAGCAGTTTTGCGCAGTCCCGGAAAGCCAGATATATAAAATTGCGGAAACAACAACTTTTGAAGAAGCCGCAATGGCAGAACCTGTTGCGTGTTGCTTGCATGGGATTGATTTGTGTGATATCAAAACCAACGACAATGTTTTGATTATAGGATGTGGAATGATAGGGCTTATTATGATTCAGCTTGCCAAGGCTGCGGGTGCTTTAAAAGTTATAGCAATTGAAACCAATGAGGAGAAATTAAATATAGCAAAAAATGTCGGTGCTGATTTGTGCATAAACCCTATAAAAGAAGATGCGGCGGAAGTGCTTTCAAAGAACGGCATATTTGATGTTACGAAAGTCGTAGAATGTGTCGGCAGAATCGAAACGATGGAACAGGCGATTTCAATTGCGGGGAAAAAGGCAACTGTTGTGCTTTTCGGATTGACCGCACCAAACGATACCATAAAAATAAAGCCGTTTGAAATTTTCAAAAAGGAAATTGAAATAAAGGCATCATACATAAATCCGTATACACAACAGCGCGCAATAGAATTGATTGACTCGAAACGTATTGATGTTAAATCGATGATTTATGAAACGGCGGAGCTTAACCGACTTCCCGAAATTTTAAGTAGCACAAGCTTGAGGAAAAAAGGAAAATTTATTATAAAACCAAATAATTGAGAAAAACGATACCAAAAGGAGTGAGTAAAAATCAGCAAGACATTGTTTGCAATAGGTGAAGCGCTGATAGATTTTATTCCGTGTGAAAAAGACTGTGATTTTTCGGAGGTTAAATCGTTTTCGCCTAAAATCGGCGGAGCGCCTGCGAATGTACTTGGCGCATTTGCAAAGCTTGGAGGGAAAACACAACTCATAACCCAATTGGGAGATGACCCTTTCGGACATAAAATCGTAAATGCTTTAAAAGAGTTTAATACCGGAACCAAATACGTTAAATTCACAGACGATGCGAATACGGCGCTTGCTTTTGTGAGCCTTGAAGAAAATGGGAACCGTACATTTTCTTTTTACAGAAATCCCTCTGCGGATATGCTTTATAATGCCGAAAATATTACCGAAGAAATGTTTGACGATTGTTTTGCACTGCATTTTTGCTCTGTTTCGCTGGGGAATTCCCCGATGAAAGAGGCTCACGTAAAAGCGATTGAAATATCAAAGAAAAAAGGTGCACTTATAAGTTTTGACCCGAATTTGAGATTTCCGTTATGGAAAGATAGAAAAGAACTGAAAAAGGCGGTTGACGAATTTATTCCGTATGCCGATATAATTAAAGTTTCAGATGAAGAAATTGAATTTATAACCGGTACGGAAAATATCGAGAAAGGGTGTACAAAACTTTTGAATAATGCGAAAATTGTCGTTTGTACTTGCGGTTCACAGGGTGCATATGCGTTTACAAAAGATTTCGGTGTATATGTGCCGTCAAAAAAGGTGAAAGCGGTTGATACAACGGGTGCCGGCGATGCATTCTGCGGTTCGTTTTTATATTCCCTGGACAGGGGCGGTTACGATAAAACAAATATCGAAACAATATCCGAGAGTGAAATGAAAGTGATGCTTAAAGTATCAAACGATTACTGCGGAAAAAGTGTGCAAAGCAAAGGCGCAATCGAGTCTTATCCCGATAGGATATGAGTACCCGAGGTTATACCGGGGATATCCCGTATTTTGTGTAAACTCCAAAATGTTATATTTATCATACACCATCTTGGAGGTCTTTTCAAGACTTTACACAAAATTTGGGATTGTCTTATATAAGAAGTAAATACCTCAAAAAAACAAGCCCGAGCGCAATGCCCGAGCCTGTTTCCGAT
>CAYMBZ010000031.1:0-18934 GCA_964388835.1 uncultured Lachnospiraceae bacterium | reverse complement strand
TACTCGTAATAAAATATGCCGGAATGTAACACATCTATTGTAAACCTACAAAAAAAAGCAAGATATAAAAGAAAAAAATGTTGACAAATTCAGGAAATTATGATAATATACTTTCAGCACATAGTGTGCTGAAAGCGTGCGGAGGGTATTATGAGTACAGAAAAAGAGAATCTTATATCGGATTCAATATCGGCGGATATCGTAAGGATAACGGAGGAAATAGCGAACAAATACGGCGCAAAAAATGTAAATGTACGCAGAGTGATAACCGAAATGGGTGTAACAAATCGTGTATTTTACAATCGCTTTCACAACGTGGGTGAGGTTTTGGAAATTATATATGCCAATGCCGTATCCGAGATGAAAAAGTGCCTAAAGTCGGAATATGACAGAAAAACACAGTTTTTTGAATATGTAACCGATGTTTCGGTTAAGGTTTTGATTGCAACCTACGAGGTTAAGAAAGAATTCAGTAAATATCTTTTTGAATTCGATTCACATTCGGAGGAAAACCGTATTTGGTGGCTGGGAGAGATTAAAAAGATTGTTGACGATGCAACGGAAAACGGTCATATAAAGGCGACGGATTCGGATATGCTAAGCTATACTGTTTGGTGCTTTATACGCGGTTACTGCGCCGATGCGATAAACAGAAATCTTACAAAAGAAGAAGCTGTGAAAAACTTTAAGTTTGGACTCGGATGTCTTATTGACGGATTAAAGTCGTAGGCTTTTATATAATACATTTAAGCGGGACGCATATATGTCGGAATGGAGTGAAATATGTCTATTAAGATTTTAGGAACAGGGTTTTATGTACCCGAAGAGATAATTACAAATGATGACCTGGCGCAAATGGTGAATACATCGGATGAATGGATTGCGCAGAGAGTGGGAGTGAGAGAAAGACATGTGTCAATTACGGAAACTGCCGCGGATTTTGCTTCAAAAGCCGCTATGGATGCGGTCAATGCCGCTGGGATTTCGGTTGATGAAATAGATTTGATAATCGCGGCTTCGATAACATCTGAAACTGTTTGCCCGACGGTTGCGGGAACGGTACAGCAAAAAATCGGTGCTTCCTGCCCGGCTTTTGACATAAATTCGGCGTGTAGCGGTTTTATGTTTGCACTGGAAACCGCGGTTGCGTATATGTCCCGCGGAGGTATGCGTAATATTTTGGTTATCGGCGCAGAAAGGCTCAGCAAAATCGTTGATTGGAAGGACAGAAACACATGCGTTATTTTCGGTGACGGTGCCGGTGCATGCGTGGTGGCACCGGGGGATAATTACCTTTCATCCGTAATTTCGACCGAGGGCGGAGACAGCGTGCTGAAAATTCCGGCATATGAGGGTACATCACCTTTTTTTGAGGGAAAAAGAGAAAAGCCGGTTATTATGATGGATGGACAGGAAACCTTTAAATTCGCTGTAAGCAGAATTGTAAGAGATATAAAGTATGTAGCCGAAAAGGCGGGTATAGCCCTTGATGAGATTGACCATGTTATAACTCACCAGGCGAATATCCGGATTATTGAATATGCGTCAAAACGATTGAAAATTCCTATGGAAAAATTTTTCGTTAATATAAACAAATACGGAAACACATCTGCGGCAAGCGTTCCCATGGCACTTGCTGAACTGGACGGAACGGGAAAACTTAAACGCGGAGACAAAGTGGTTATGTCTGCTTTCGGCGGTGGATTATCAAGCGCCGCCTGTATTATAAAGTGGTAAAAAAAATTATTTGGAGGAAAAGAAAATGACATTTGAAAAAATCAGAGATTTATTGGCAGAGCATTTGGAAATGGATGCGGAGGAAATCACAGAAGAAACAACTTTTGAGGATTTGGGAGTTGATTCGCTGGACACAGTTGAAATTATGATGGAAATGGAAGACGAATTCGGTATTGAAATTAAGCCGGCAGAAGCAGGAAAATCGGTTGCCGAATTGGTTAATTACATCGATTCAAAACTTTGATTGAGGGAAAAAAGATGATTTATACACCTATTTGTGAAATGCTGGGGATTGAGTATCCTATATTCCAGGGAGGAATGGCGCACATTTCGGATGCGGCGCTTGCGGCGGCGGTATCGAATGCCGGAGGACTCGGAATAATATCTGCGGCAAGCGGAGATGTTGCACTTATCTCAAAACAAATTGACGAAGCACGCACGCTTACAGACAAGCCTTTCGGCGTGAATATCATGTTGCTTGGCAAAAATGTTGAAGAAATCGCAGAGCTTTGCACGGAAAAAAAGGTAGCTGTTATAACAACAGGTGCGGGTAATCCGGAAAAATACATCCCGATGTGGAAGGACGCCGGTATAAAAGTTATACCGGTTGTTCCCTCGGCGGCTCTTGCGAAGCTGTGTATGCGCTCCGGCGCGGATGCGGTTATAGCCGAGGGCGGAGAGTCGGGCGGACATGTGGGAGATATGAGCACTATGGCGCTTGTTCCGCAAGTGGCGGATTCGGTAAATATCCCGGTGATTGCCGCCGGAGGAATTGCGGACGGACGCGGAGTTGTTGCGGCATTTATGCTCGGCGCGTCGGGAGTTCAGTTGGGTACAAGATTCCTAACGGCTACGGAATGTAATATCAGCCGAACCTACAAGGATAAGGTTTTGAAAGCGAATGACACCGCAACAATCGTTACCGGCAGACGGCTGGGACATCCGGTGCGCAGTCTAAAAAGTCCTTTCGCAAGAAGTTATGCAAAGGCGGAGTACAGCGATATTTCGAATGATGAGCTTGAGGCTATGGCAGTAGGCTCACTGAGATATGCGGTTGTTGACGGCGATGAGAAAAAAGGCAGTTTTTTGGCAGGTCAGATTTCCGGAATGGTAAATCGCGAGCAAAGCTGTAAAGAAATACTTGAGGAAATTTTTTCCGAAACCGAAACTATATTAAAGGAAGCAAAAAAATGGGTAAAATAGCATTTGTTTTTTCGGGGCAGGGAGCACAGTACAGCGGAATGGGCAAGTCCTTTTATGATATGGGCGGAAAAGCTAAAAAACTGTACGAGGATGCGGAAAAGCTTCGAGAGGGTACTATGAAGCAATCCTTTTCGGGAAGCGATGAGGAACTAAAAAAAACGATTAATACACAGCCATGCATGTATCTTACAGAAATGGCGGCGGCAACAATTTTAAATGAAAACGGGATTTATGCCGACGGCGTCGCCGGATTTTCTTTAGGAGAAATAGCGGCGCTTGCATATGCCGGAGCATATTCATATATAGACGGCTTTAAGATAGTAACAAAGCGCGGTGAGGTTATGGATGCCGCTGGAAACGGTACCGATACCGCTATGTGTGCGGTGCTGAAATCGGACAGCAAGACCGTTTCTGAAACGGCGGCGAAACTTGATAAGCTGTACGCGGTGAATTTTAATTCACCGGGACAAACGGTGGTTTCGGGACTTAAAAGCAGTATGGCGGATTTCGAGGAAAAAATTAAGGAAGTCGGCGGAAGATGTATTCCTTTGGCTGTAAGCGCGGCTTTTCACTCGCCCTTTATGGACGGCGCCGCGGAAAAATTTTCAAATGCGCTTGAGAATTTCGATATTAAAGCTCCGCAAATTCCGGTGTATTCCAATTATACTGCCGAGCCTTACGGCGAAAATGTGGTGGAAAACTTAAAAATGCAGATGAAAAGCCCTGTCAGATGGCAGGAAACTGTTGAAAATATGATAGCCGACGGATATACAACCTTTATCGAAGTTGGCGCAGGAAAGACGCTTATGGGATTAATAAAGAAAATTTCAAAGGAGGTAAGTGTTTATTCCGCGGAAAATGCGGAGGTGCTTGCCGAAACTGTAAGGAGCGTGAAAGAAAATGCTTAAGGGTAGAACAGCAGTTGTAACGGGTGCATCGCGCGGAATAGGTGCGGCGATTGCAGAAAAGCTTGCATCAAGCGGCGCATCGATTGCGATTTTGGATATAGGAAATATGGAAAAAGCAGATGCCGTAAAAGCTGAAATAATGGAAAAATATAACGTTAAAGCAGAGGTATACTGCTGTGATGTGACCGATGGAGATGCATGTACCGCATGCGTAAAGAAAATTGTCGAAGAATTCGGAAAGATTGATATTTTGGTCAACAATGCCGGCATAACGCGGGATGCGCTTATTGTCACAATGGAGGAGGAAAACTTTGAAAAGGTGGTGGACACCAATTTGAAGGGTACTTTCAACATGATTAAAGCGTGCGGCAGAAATTTTATCCGAAACCGTTACGGAAAGATTATAAATATTGCATCGATTTCGGGAATCGTAGGAACTGCGGGACAGGCGAACTATGCGGCATCCAAGGCAGGTGTGATTGCACTTACAAAGGTTACGGCACGTGAGCTTGCCGCGAAAAATGTTTGCTGTAATGCGATAGCTCCGGGATTTATCGAAACCGATATGACAAAAGACCTTCAAAATGGCAAGGAATATCTTAAGTCGATACCGTTGAAAAGAGCGGGTACACCGGAGGATATTGCAAAAGTGGCGCTGTTTTTGGCAAGTGAAAACGCGGATTACATAACCGGAGAGGTTATACGCGTTGACGGCGGGCTTGCAATATGACGTGTGGCGGAAAGGCGTGGTAATAAGAAAATGAGAAGAGTAGTAATAACAGGAATGGGTGCCGTAACTCCTGTAGGTTGTGATGTCGATACCTTTTGGAACAACCTTAAAAACGGAACCAACGGCATTGATTATATAACAAGATTTGATACATCGGATTTCAGGGTAAAGCTTGCGGCGGAAGTGCGTGATTTTGCCCCGCTTAAATATATGTCAAAGACTGATGTAAGAAAGAATGACAGATTTGTACAGTTTGCATTGGCGGCGGCACTTGAGGCGGCGGAGGACAGCGATATTGTGGGTAATATCGCGCCGGAGCGCCTGGGAGTGTATTTTGGCTCGGGAGTGGGCGGATTTGACACCTTTGTTGCGGAACACGACAATCTGCTTGCGAGAGGGCCGTCAAGGGTATCTCCGCTGTTTATTCCGAAAATGATTTCAAATATGGGCGCGGGAAATATTGCGATAAAACTTAACGCAAAGGGGCCGTGTATATCAATTTCAACGGCGTGCGCAACGGGAACATCAGCAATAGGTGAAGCATACCGTGCAATTTTGGGCGGATATGCGGATGCAATTGTTGCCGGTGGTGTGGATGCGGCTATTTCGCCCATGGCGGTCGCGGCATTTATGAATTGCATGGCACTGACGGAAAGTGATGATAAAGATAACGCTTCAATTCCTTTTGATAAAAGAAGAAGCGGCTTTGTTATGGGCGAGGGCGCCGGTGCGTTGATAGTTGAGGATTATGAGCATGCAAAAAAGCGAAACGCAAAGATTTATGCGGAAATATGCGGCTACGGAAGCACTTGCGATGCACACCATGTGACGGCTCCGGACCCGGAGGCAGTTGCATCGGGCGCGGCAATTGCCGACAGTATCAAAAACGCGGGAGAAATTAATCCTGAGAATATTTATTTTAATGCTCACGGAACAAGTACACCGATGAATGACAAAACCGAAACGCAAGCGCTTAAAAATATTTTCGGAGATAAAGCATATAAGCTGAATATCAGCTCAACAAAGTCCATGACCGGTCACCTGTTGGGTGCGGCGGGAGCAGTAGAGGCTATTGCGGCGATAAATGCACTGCGCGAAAATATTGTACCACCTACAATCGGTTATAAAGAGCGTGATGAGGAATGTGATCTGGATTATACACCAAACAAGGCAAAGTATGCCGAATTAAAGGTTGCCATGTCGGCTTCTTTGGGTTTTGGAGGGCATAACGCCTGTGTTGCTTTTAAACGATACGAGCCGGAGGAACAGTAATGAACATTGAAGAAATAAAAAAAATATTACCACACAGGGATAATATGCTTCTTTTGGACGAAGCGGAGTGCCGAGATAATAAGGCATACGGAAAGAAGATAATCACCGGAGAAGAATGGTTTTTAAAAGGGCATTTCCCGGGAAATCCCGTAGTACCGGGTGTGATTTTGTGCGAAATTCTTGCGCAATCGGTATGCGTGTGCATGGAGGATAAGCTGAAAGAGGGTCAGCTTCCGTTTTTCACTGGACTTGATAAGGTTAAATTCAGAAATCCTGTGCATCCGGGTGATGTTTTTGAAACCGAGTGCGAAATAACAAAGGAACGCGAACCGTTTTATTTTGCAAAAGGTACAGGCAGAGTAAACGGAAAAGTGTGCGTAAGTGCGGAATTTTCCTTTGCAGTTACCGATAAAAAGTAAGGAGCCGTATTTGTATGAAAAGCATATTCGATTTATTTAAAACACAAAAACGTACAGAGCCCGTTACATGTAAAAAGTGCGGTGCGAGTTTGGACAAAGATGTACTTTCGGATAATCTGATGATATGTTCCGAGTGCGGTGCGTATATGAGAATGGGTGCATGGGAAAGGCTGGCTATGATTGCGGACAGCGGCACTGTATGCGAAATTGACGGTGAACTTACAAGTCGAAATATCATAGATTTTCCGGGGTATGACGAAAAACTTGACTCGGCAAAAAAGACAAGCGGATTAAAGGAAGCGGTTGTGTGCGCAACAGCGGAAGTCGGCGGAAACAAAACCGGAATTTTTGCAATGGATTCCTCTTTTATGATGGGAAGTATGGGAACCGTTGTAGGTGAAAAAATAACGCGCCTTTTTGAAAGTGCAACCGAGCAGGGCTTGCCTGTTGTGGGATTTATAACGTCCGGCGGAGCGAGAATGCAGGAGGGGATACTGTCCCTCATGCAGATGGCAAAAGTCAGCGGTGCGGTTAAGCGCCACAGCGATGCCGGGAATTTATACATAGCGGTGCTTACCGACCCGACAACCGGAGGAATAACGGCAAGTTTTGCCATGCAGGGCGATATCATAATTGCCGAACCGAAAGCTTTAATAGGATTTGCGGGTGCGCGTGTAATAGAACAGACAACCGGTGAGAAACTGCCGGAGGGTTTTCAGCGCGCAGAATTTCTGCTTGAACATGGTTTTATAGATATGATTGAGGACAGAAAGCACCTTAAAAATACCGTTGCAAAGCTGCTTGCAATGCACAGAAAAGAAGCATTGACTGGCAGAGAAGGAGTTGTAATTTAATGAGTGGAAATGAAAGGCTTACAGCATATGAAAAGGTTATTGCCGCACGCGGTTCCTCACGCATGATGGGCGGATATTATATAGAGCATATGATAGATGATTTTATTGAACTGCACGGTGACAGAAGATTCGGTGACGATGCGGCAATTGTTGGCGGAATCGGATATTTAAACGGCATGCCGGTGACGGTTATTGCCATGGAGCGCGGAATGACGATAGAGGAACGAATCAAAAGAAAATTTGGTTGTCCGTCTCCTGAGGGATACCGGAAAGCGTTGCGCCTTATGAAAGAGGCTGAAAAATTTTCCCGTCCGATAATCTGCTTTATAGGCAGTTCAGGTGCGTACTGTGGTATTGATGCGGAGGAGCGCGGACAGGGAGAGGCTATTGCCGAAAATCTCTACGAGATGATGGGAATTAAAACACCGATTATTTCAGTTGTTGTGGGTGAGGGCGGAAGCGGAGGAGCACTGGCGCTGGGTGTATGTGACACCGCAGTTATGCTGGAAAATTCCGTTTATTCGGTTATTTCGCCTGAGGGATGTGCCAGCATTTTGTGGAAAGATTCCGCAAAGGCTGATGAGGCGGCAGAAGCGCTGAAGCTTACTTCGGAGGATTTGTACGGCTTCGGCGTGGTGGAAAAGGTTATAGTTGAGTCAAACAAAACCCAAGAGGAACTTTGCGCGGAAGTAAAGAGCTTTATTGCGGCGGAATTTGACAAGAAAAGAGCATTGCCTTATGACGCGCTGTTGGAAGAAAGATATAATAAATTCCGAAAAATCGGAGCGTAGGGATAAGTAACGATTCCTACTATCCGATAAAACGGCTGTAAAATACTGTTTTACAGCCGTTATTTATATACATAAAACCCCAATCCGAATATTTTTTCGGAATTTAAGAAGATGACAAACGCATTTTTGTCGGAGTCGGTAATCATCTTGTTAAATTCCGGTATCTGGCGGTTTTTGAGTGCACAGATGAGGAGGTTTTTGCGAGTACCGGAATATGCTCCGCGGGCGTTTAATACTGTCACACCGCGGCGGCTGTTTTTCAGTATGAGCTCAGAAATGCGTTCGCCTTTATCTGTTATAACAAGTGCGAGTTTTGACGAATTTAGACGGCTGATTATGAAATCTATTACAAATACCGATATAAAAAGTCCGAATAATCCATAGAGTGCAAGCTCGATGTCCCGGAAAACCGCGAGCGATATGATAATGATGATTCCGTCAATGATTAAAAGAAGAGTGCCTATGGGAAGCTGGGGGAAACGAGATTGAAAAAGTCTGCCTATTATATCGGTTCCGCCGGTATTGGCGTTTTCAATAAAAGTCAGCGCGGCTCCCGCTCCAAAAAGAATACTGCCGAACAGTGTTGATAAAAACAGGTCGTTTGTTACGGGCGGCAAGGAGGAAAAAAGCTGTACCAAAATCGACATAGCCAAAACGGCGAAAATCGAATTAAACACAAATCTTTTCCCGAGAACTTTGCCGCTTAGGGCAAGCAGAAGAATGTTAGACGCAAGATACACAGCTCCGGGGGCGAAACCTAACGGGTATAATATTGCGGCTATGCCGGAAATTCCGCCGATTACTGTTTCGTTGGGAATATAAAAAAGTCCCGATGCCGCGGCGGAAAGGGTAATCCCTGAAAATATGATGATATATGATTTGATTTTCTGCACTGAAACTCCTCCGTAAAAAAGGACATGCCGAACAGCGGCATGCCCTTTTATCGTTTATTTGTTATTTTGTTTTCTTTTTTGGTTTTGTTTCCTTTTCGACAACACTCTCGATTGTTTCTTTTCCGGGAGCTGTTGTTTTTTTGCTGTCATCAGCCATTTTTACTGCCTCCGTTTCTTTTTTGACAGCTTTTTTTACGGTTTTTGCAGTTTTTGCACCGACTTTTGCGGATGATTTGCTTTTTTCGGGTTTGTTTTTCTTTACAGTGGTTTTTGCGGTTGTTCTTTTCTTTACCGGCTTCTTTTTAATGGATTCAATAAATCTTATAAATCCTTCAATATCACCGGAAACTTGAATTTTGCCGTTTGAAACGGCATTGGATACATTTGTTTTTCTTTCGATGATGCTCTTAAAATCCTTAACCGATGTGAGAACATCCGCGTTATTGTCATAATAATCGTAAGGCTCGGCAAAAACCCGACCGTCACGGATTTCAATATAGAAAATTCCGCCGGCATCCTCGTCCGATATGCGCACCTGGATGGCAAAATGCCCGTTGTCCGGTGTAATATCCGCTTTTTCCAAAACTGTCTTGATTGTTTCAAACGCTTTAAAATAGTCCATATTTACCACCTTTCCATCATATATTTGCTACACTTATAATTATATTCAAATTCGAAGATAATTATGCATACAGTATATCATATATTTATTTAAATTGCAAATAATAATTTAAAATCACTGCAAGGGGGAATTTTCATGTGTGAAGAAAATCAAGAATATCAAAATGATACGGCGGATATGATAACAACCAAAAATTCGCACGGGTGTATCAAATGCCTGAATATTATCGGTACAATCGAGGGACATGCAGTTTTGCCGGAGCAAACAAAAACCACAAAATACGAGCATGTGCTCCCGAGGCTTGCGGAAGCTGAGGAATCAGAGGAGGTAGACGGACTTTTAATTCTTTTAAACACCGTGGGCGGTGATGTGGAAGCCGGGCTTGCGATTGCTGAAATGATATCCGGAATGGAAAAGCCTACCGTTTCGCTTGTGCTCGGAGGCGGACATTCGATAGGTGTACCGCTTGCGGTTTCGGCAGATGTTTCTTTTATTGCGCGTTCGGCAACAATGACGGTGCATCCCATGCGTACAAACGGAGTTGTAATAGGGGTTTCGCAAAGTTTTGAATACATGAAACGTATGCAGGACAGAATTATTTCTTTTATTGCCGCACATTCAAAAATCGAATATGAGGCGTATAAAAAAATGATGCTTACAACGGACGAAATAGCAAACGATGTGGGAAGTGTATTGTTTGGCGAAAAGGCGGTGGAATGTGGGCTTATAGACCGTGTGGGAACTTTGCATGACGCACTTTCGGCGCTGTATGAAATGATAGAGGTAAGAAAAAACGAAAAAGCTTTGAAATAAGGTAAAGAGCCGAAAAAATTGATTTTGTCCCAATTTTGGAAAAAATCGATTCTCGGCTCTTTTAAATTATGATTCATCGGTGCGCAAAATATCAAGATTATGCATAACTTCACGTCTTTTTTGACTGCTGTACTGCGCGTAGTACCTGTGCGTAACTTCGATATTTTTGTGCCCGAGAAGCTCCGCGACCATTTTTATGTCAACACCGTCCTCCAAAAGGCGGCATGCAAAGGTACGTCTGAGGGCGTGGGGACGGGTTTTATCGGGATGAGTTATTCCGACGGCGTAGCAGTAGTTTTTTAGTGTTTTTTCAACCGCGGCAACCGTCAGCGGTTTGCCGCCCCTTCCGAGAAAAAGCGGGCCGGTATCACGTGCATCCTCATCCTCGGGATTGATGTATTCATAAAGCGCGTTATTCACTTGCACCGGCATGAAAATTTCCTGTTGGTCGCCGCCCTTTCGGGTAACAATAAAGGATTGAGTGTTAAAATCCACATCGGAAATTTTCAGATTTACAAGCTCGCTGACACGAACACCGGTTCCGAGATAAGTGGTAAAGAGCGCTATATCGCGAAGTTTTTTGTTTTTGTATTCGGTAAGGGTTCTGCCGGTAAAATATTTTTCGCCGTTATATATCACATCTATGAGACGGACAGTTTCCTGGGTGGTGAGAGGCTTTTTGATTTTTTGGTGAAGCTTGACAAAATCCACCTTATCCGTTACGTTTTGAGAAATTTGCTCGGTTTTGTAAAGGTATATGAAAAGTCCGCGCACGGCGGAAAGCTTGCGGTTTATTCCAAATGGTGAGTTTTTGCAAATTCTGCGGACGGTTTTTCCGGTAGGCGAGAGGTATTCGGTTTCATATTCTTTGAGATATGCTTTGAAACGAATCAAATCAACCGGCGTTACCGCATTTATATGGGATAATGTAAAATCTTCGGTGCTTTTAAGCTCCGGATGTTTGTATGCACGCAGATAGTTAAGAAAAACCCGTACATCAAGACTGTAGCCCAGCTGAGTATTTATGCTTTCTCCGCTGTAATATTCTTCAATATATGAAAACACAAAATCGGGAAGCTCGCTTAAATAATTCTTGAGATAATGCTCTTTAATCAAAAAAATCTCTCCCTTCAATAATAACAGTATAAGGTTTTTTTTGGTATTTTTCAATAAAAATTAACGAAATGTAATATTATTTTTATATTAGCTATGGACTTTATGGAAATAATATAGTAAAATATACGGGAGGATACCTGTAAGGTTTAAATCCAATCGCGCATTGCAAGGTCTGCGGCAATGCATGCGGGTATTTTGCAGACAGAAAGGCTATGAAATTTATATGGCAATTTTGATAAACAGCGAACTTGGCGAAATATCGGTTGACAATAATGTTGTCGCTTCGATAGCGGGAGCGGTGGCTGCAAGCTGCTACGGAGTTGTCGGAATGGCATCCAAAAGCAAAAAGGACGGAGTTATCAAGCTCCTGAAAATGGAGAATATGTCGCGGGGAATCAAGGTTGGTGTCGAGGACGGCGGTGTGGTAATAGATTTGCATATTATTGTTGAGTACGGCGTAAATATAAATGCTATCTGCGACAGTATTGTGCACAATGTTAGATACAAATTGGAGCATAATACGGGACTTAAGGTAACTAAAGTCAATGTTTTGGTAGAATCTGTCAGAGTTAAGGAGTAACAGAAATGATAAATGGAAAATTGCTTGCACAGATGTTCATTTCGGGTGCAAATAATTTATATAATAACAGACATACTGTTGATGAGCTGAATGTATTCCCGGTACCGGACGGCGATACCGGAACAAATATGTCTATGACGGCATCGGCTATGGCGAAGGCGCTATATGAAATACAAACAGAGTCTGTAACAAAAACCGCGGATGTTATGTCATTTGCGACACTGCGCGGTGCAAGAGGAAATTCCGGTGTAATACTATCTCAGTTTTTCCGTGGAATTTCAAAAAGCTTAAAAGGCAAAAAGGAATGTGAGGCAAAAGATATCGCTGCAGCTCTTTTGGCAGGGTCGGATACGGCGTACAATGCCGTTATGAACCCGACTGAGGGTACTATTTTGACAGTTGCTCGCGAGGCGGCGGAAGCGGCAAACAGCGCGGATAATGACCTTACAGCGATTTTTGAAGCGGCAGCGAAAAAAGGATATGAAACCCTTCAAAAAACTCCGGATATGCTTCCGGCACTGAAAAAAGCCGGAGTGGTTGATGCGGGAGGTCAAGGTTGGCTTTTTGTTTTGGAAGGAGCACTGCATTTTCTCCAAAGCGGCACCGTGATAGTGAAAATCGGCGAAAAAACGGAAAATCCTGATGAGCAAAAAGGAAGCGCTCAGCAGAAAATAGATACCGAGAACATCAAATTCATGTACTGTACCGAATTTATTGTTGAGAAAAAGAACAGCAGTGTAAATGTGCTTTCTTTCAAAAAAGCAATAGAAAAAATCGGTGACAGCATGCTGGTTATTGATGATGACGATATTGTAAAGGTGCATATCCATACAAATAATCCCGGATATGTGCTTGAGTGTGCGGTTAAGATGGGTGCGATGATAAATATTAAAATAGACAATATGAAGCATCAGCATCAATCGCTTATCACAAAGGACGAAAAGGAAGAGGAACAGCCGATAGAGGAAAAGCCTCATAAGGAATTCGGTTTTGTTTCTGTTTGTGCGGGAAGAGGTATTGCCGGAATTTTCAAGGATTTGGGCGTAGATGAAGTCATTGAGGGCGGACAGACAATGAATCCGAGCACAGACGACATATTAAACGCCGTAAACAACATTAATGCGGATACGGTATTTGTTTTCCCAAACAACAAAAATATTATCCTTGCCGCAAATCAGGCAAAAGAGATATCTCAGAAAAACGTGATAGTGATTCCTACGAGAAGCATACCGGAATGTATTTCCGCAATGCTGAAATTTTCACCGTCAAAAGATGCCGAGATGAATGAGACGGCTATGAACAAAGCTGTTTCAAAGGTAAAAACGGGACAGATAACATATGCTGTACGTGATACCGAAATCGATGACCAAAAAATATCAAAGGATGATATTTTGGGACTTATTGGAAGCAAAATTTGCAACGTGGGAAAAGAACCGAACGAGGTTTTGAAAGCGCTGTGTGCCGAGCTTTGCGATGACGATTGCGAATTCGTGACACTTTATTACGGCGAAGATGTAAAAAAAGAAGATGCGGAAGCTATGGCAGAGATTATCGAGGATACCTATGAAGATGTGGAAGTTTCCGTAAAATACGGAGGACAGCCGCTGTATTACTATATAATTTCTGCGGAATAAAAACTATATGGAAAGTATAAAATCACTGCGGGGAATAGGCACTAAAAGGGCTAAGCAGTTCGAAAAAAAAGGCATTAACACCATTGAGGATTTGCTGTACTATTTTCCGAGGGGGCATGAGGACAGAACGAATTTTTCGGAAATTTCAGATTGCCTCGTCGGTGAATTTGCGTGTATCAAGGTGAAAGTTTTTTCGCCGGTACATGAGGTCAGGATAAGAAAAAACTTCACGATATATTCCATGACGGTTTTTGATGATTCCGGTGCAATGAACGTTGTTTGGTACAACAACAGGTTTGTGAAAAATGCTTTCCGTACCGATGATGAAGTCTTGTTTTACGGAAAGATTGTCGCAACGGGAAGAAAAAAGGAAATGCAAAACCCTGTTTTTGAAAAGGCGGGAAGTGAGCGTTTTATCGGGCGGATAGTACCTGTTTATCCTCTTTCGGAGAGTCTTACGCAAAAAACGGTGGCTTCGGCTGTAGAACAGGCACTCGTTCAAATAGGGACACTAAATGAATATATTCCCACAGATATCAGAAATCGATATAACGTTGCGGAAATTAATTTTGCAATACGGAATATTCATTTTCCGTCGGACTTGAAAAGCTATGAGATTGCACGCAGACGTTTTGTTTTTGAGGAACTTTTTACTTTGCAATTTGCACTTTTCGGGCGTAGGGCGGATAATGAAAAAGTAACGGGCAAACCTTTCGGGGACATAAAATGTGTCGAGAAATTCATCAAGGGTTTACCTTTTGAGCTGACCGGCGCGCAAAGACGTGCGGTTGATACCTTGTGCGATGACTTAAAATCTCCGGTTCCCATGAGCAGGCTTCTTCAAGGAGATGTTGGCTCGGGAAAAACGGTAGTAGCCGCATGCTGTATGTACGCGGCGCATCAAAACGGATTTCAATCCGCAATAATGACACCTACCGAGATTTTGGCAAGTCAGCATTATGAAACCTTTTCACATTTTTTTTGCGGTACCGGTATAAAATGTGTGCTTTTAACAAGCGGAAGTAAAAATAAAAAGGATATTTACGAGAAAATTTTCTCGGGAGAATATGATGTTGTTATCGGCACAAATGCCATAATACAAGAGGGACTCGTGTATCATAATCTGGGATTTGTTGTTGCTGATGAACAGCACCGATTCGGTGTGGCACAGCGTGCAAAGCTCTCCGCAAAAGGGGAGAACCCCAATACTTTGATAATGACCGCAACACCGATACCGAGAACACTTTCACTTATTTTATACGGTGATTTGGATATTTCGGTAATAGACGAACTTCCTCCGGGAAGAAAACCTGTTGCAACCTATGCGGTGGGAGAAAATATGCGTAAGCGAGTATGTGCATTTTTGGAGAAACACGTGCTTGGTGGCTCGCAGGCGTATGTTGTTTGCCCTCTGATAGAGGAAAATGAGCAAAATGACCTTGCAAATGCCGAGGATATTTATAAACGGCTCAAAGCAATGTTTCCTCAATTTACCGTCGGACTTATTCACGGCAAAATGAAATCTGCGGAAAAAGAAAACATAATGTACGATTTTGCGGCGAATAAAATTCAGATTTTGGTGTCCACTACGGTTATTGAAGTAGGAGTTAATGTTCCAAACAGCAATATTATGATAATTGAAAATGCCGAAAGATTCGGACTTTCGACACTGCACCAGCTGAGAGGCAGAGTGGGAAGAGGGCAAGATAAAGCATTTTGCATCATGATTGCACACGGAAGCTCTGAGATAACAAAACAACGTATGCATACTCTTTGCACGTCAAATGACGGTTTTTACATATCGGAGCAGGATTTAAAGCTGAGAGGACCGGGAGATTTTTTCGGCACGCGTCAGCACGGATTACCACAGCTAAAAACGGCAAATCTATTTACCGATACGGATGTTTTAGAGGATGCACGCCGAGCGGCAGAGGATATTGCTGAGGGAAGATGTAAAATATCCGCGGAAGAGTTTTTTGCGCTTACAAAAAAAGCGGACAAAATGCTGTCAGACAGCATAATTTTTAATTGATTTTATATGATTTTTATAAAAAAGTGTGAAAAGTTTTAAAAATTTGACAAAAAATGTTGACCTTTTCGACAATATAAGTTACAATATAGAGAGTGATACGGAGGTTGGGATGAGAATTATTGCAGGAAGTAGGAGAGGGCATAAGCTGTTTGAATTTGACGGACAGAGTATTCGCCCTACCACAGACCGCGTAAAGGAATGTATATTCAACCTGATTCAGGAATACATTCCGAAAAGCCGTGTGCTTGATTTGTTCGGCGGAAGCGGTGCGCTTTCTTTTGAGGCTTTAAGCCGAGGGGCTGAAAGTGCGGTTTGTGTGGATCAGGATGTTGATTCTATTGCTGTAATCAAGAAAAATGCAGCTTCGCTGGCATTTGAAAATTTTGAAGCGATAAACACCGATGCCATGAGCTGTATCCTGTCGGAAAAAAGAAAATTTTCTGTTATATTTCTTGACCCACCGTACAATAAGGGCTTTATTGAGCCGATAATAAGTGCGATAACGGAAAGCGGAATTTTATGCGACGGCGGTATAATTGTTTTGGAAAGCGATTATTCGGATGAGCATGGCGAATTTCTCGGTCTTGAAATCATCAAGCAGAGAAAGTACGGCAGAACCTACGTTACTATTTACAAAAGAGGGTGAATTGTTTTGAGGATTGCAGTATATCCCGGAAGCTTTGACCCTATCACCAACGGACATTTGGACATAATAAAGCGTGCATCAAGGCTGTACGACAAGCTGATTATCGGTGTGCTCAACAATGCAAGCAAAAGCCCGCTCTTTACGGCTGAGGAGAGAAAAGCTATGATTGATGAGGCGGCGGCAGATTTGACTAATGTAAGTTGTGATGTGTTCAGCGGTCTTTTGGTTGATTTTGCAAAGCAAAACGGCGCATCGGTTATAGTAAAGGGCTTGCGCACCGTTGCGGATTTTGAGTATGAATTTCAAATGGCGCTTTTGAATAAGGCACTTAATCCCGAATATGAGACAATGTTCATGATGACGGATACGAAGTATTCATATATAAGCTCAAGCATGATAAAAGAAGTTGCAAAATATAATGGCGAATTGGACGGAATGGTTCCGCCGAACGTCATTCTAAAAATAAAAGATAAAATACAGAGGGAGTTTTAGAAATGGAAATTATGGAAATCATCGATTTGATGGAAGAAATTATTGACAAGGCACCGGTGGTTCCTTTGAGTGGCAAGATTGTTGTCGATAAAGAGGATCTTCTGGATTATATTCAGGAAATGCGCCTGGTATTCCCGGATGAGGTTAAGGAAGCTAAGTATGTTAAGGGAGAAAGAGAAAAGATTCTTGCAGAAGCTCAATCGAGAAGTGAGGCAATGATTAAAAATGCCGAGGAAAAGGTTGTGCAGATGATAGACGGTCACGAAATCACAAAGCAGGCGGTTGAACAGGCGAACCAGATGGTGAACGAGGCTCAAACTGCATCTATGGAAATCAAAACCGATTGCGATCAGTACAGACACGAGATTTTGAATGACCTTGAGAAGCGTTTAGATATGCTTCTTCAGAAGGTACGCGATGATCAGGCGTATTTTGAAAACAAATAAGTTTATCGATAGGTAGCTTTTGGCTATGCCGTATATGGTATAGCCTTGTTTTACTGTTAAATCAATTTTAAGGATGGTGGCTATGCTGTATAAATCCAACAACCCGGAGGAAACCGCGGATATTGCGGCAAGGCTGGCTGATTTGCTAAAAGCCGGTGATGTGGTAGCTTTGAGCGGCGACTTGGGAACGGGAAAAACCGCGTTCGTGCAGGGGCTTGCAAAAGCGCTCGGCGTGACGGAATATGTTTCAAGTCCGACCTTTACAATTGTAAATTGCTACGAGGGAAGACTTCCCGTATATCATTTTGATGTCTACAGGATTGATGATGAGGATGAAATGTATGAAATCGGGTACGAAGAATATGTTTACGGCGACGGAATTTCGATTATTGAGTGGCCGGAGCTGATATCGGGGATTCTTCCCGAAAAGCGCTACGATATCACAATCACAAAAAATACCGATATTCATGACGATTATCGGGAAATAGTTATTAAGAAGAGGGATTGATTATGAGAATTTTAGCGGTTGATACGTCCTCTGCCGTCGCTTCTGCCGCATTTGTCGAGGATGATAAGCTTGTTTGTGAATATACATTGAATAACGGGCTGACACATTCGCAGACAATTATGCCGATTATAGATGAGGTGTTTAAAAGAAGCGGACGAAACCCGGAGGACATTGACATTTTTGCCGTATCGAACGGACCCGGTTCTTTTACGGGGCTAAGGATAGGCGTTGCGACCGTAAAAGGACTTGCGCACGCGGTTAAAAAGAACGTTGTCGGCGTAAACACACTTGAGGCGATGGCATACAATTTGCCTTTTACGCCGTATATAATATCGCCGATTATGGATGCAAGGCGTGAACAGGTGTACAACGCGCTGTATCGGTTCGAAAACAATAAGCTGATTCAGTTGGTGTCGCCCCGTGCGGAAACACTTGAAACGGTGCTGTGCGAACTTAAGGAACGCGGAGAAAAAGTTATTTTTTTGGGAGACGGCGTGCCGGTATTTAAGGAAAAAATAAAGGCGGCACTGGGTGATATGGCGCTGTTCGCCCCACAGACCGCGAATTGTCAAAGAGCATCGGCGGTTGCGGAAGCGGCAAAAGGAAAAACGACTATGGAGTATGCGGAATTGGTACCGACCTACTTGAGAAAATCTCAGGCAGAGCGGGAAGCGGAAGAAAAGGAGAAGAAGAAATGTTAGGAATAGGCAGCGATCACGGCGGATTCGAATTAAAGGGACACATAATTGAACATCTGAAAGAAATCGGAGTGGAATTTAAGGATTTCGGCACATATGATGAGAATAGCGTGGACTATCCGGATATAGCGGAAAAGGTAGGAAATGCCGTGGCTTCGGGAGAATGTGAAAACGGAATTTTAATCTGCGGAACTGGTATCGGCATATCAATGGCGGCAAATAAGATAAAAGGCGTACGCGCCGCACTTTGCGGGGATGTGTATTCTGCAAAAATGACCAAACAGCACAATAATGCGAATATAATTTGCATGGGTGGCAGAGTTATAGGCAGAGAGCTAGCATTTATGATTGTCGACACATGGCTTTCGGAGGAATTTTTGGGCGGCAGACATTCAAGCAGAATAGAAAAAATTCACGCTTTGGAAAAGTAAATTGCACGCATGAACAGGTTCTAAGAATAATTTATGTGCAATTGTTTTTAAAATTTGTAGGTTTGTCAATGATGTGTTACACATTTCAGAAGATTTCTCCATAACGAAC
>CAYMBZ010000030.1:0-18962 GCA_964388835.1 uncultured Lachnospiraceae bacterium | reverse complement strand
GATTTAAGGCTGAGTTTATGATAAACTTTGGTCAGGTACAAAATTTGAGGGCGGTGATAATGTGAATGCGGATGAAATTTTGGAAAAACAACGAAAATATTTTGAAAGCGGAGTTACGATTTCTCCGAATTTCCGTATAAAAATGCTGAAAAGGCTGTATAAAGCGGTCAAGGCGCATGAAAAGGATATCGAAAGGGCAATTTTTGCGGACCTCGGCAAGAGCGGATATGAAAGCTATATGTGCGAAACGGGTCTTGTGCTCAGTGAAATCAAATATATGATAAGGCATGTTCGGAGATTTTCCAAAAAACACATGGTGCACACACCGCTTTCGCAGTTTGCGGCGGTGAGCTTTCAAAAGTCGGTGCCTTACGGAAATGTTCTGATTATGAGCCCGTGGAATTACCCCGTTCTTTTGACACTCGAACCCCTTGCGGATGCGCTTGCGGCGGGAAATACCGCATTGATTAAGCCGAGCGCGTATTCTGCCGAGACAGGAAAGGTTTTGCAAGAAATTATAGGCGAGTGTTTTCCGGCGGAATATGTCACGGTTATACGGGGCGGAAGAAAGGAAAATGCCGAGATTTTAAGCAAGAAATTCGACTTCATATTTTTTACCGGAAGCGGAAGAGTGGGAAAAGAGGTTTTGCGCCGTGCTGCGGAAAATTTGACACCGGCGGTACTTGAACTGGGCGGAAAAAGCCCATGCATTGTGGACGGCAGTGCGGATATAAAAAAGGCGGCAAAAAGAATTGTTTTCGGAAAATTTTTAAATTGCGGGCAGACCTGTGTTGCGCCGGATTATATTTTGTGCGAAAGTGGTGTTAAGGAAAGCTTGATCTTCGAATTAAAGGCAGAGATTAAACGGCAATACGGCGAAAAGCCACTTAAAAATCCCGATTACGGCAAAATAATAAATAAAAAACACTTCGAAAGATTGCTCGGATATCTTAATCGGGAAAAAATTGTATTCGGCGGGGAAACGGCGCCGGATATACTGAAAGTCGCACCTACCGTAATGGATAACGTAAAATTTTCCGATAAAGTTATGGAAGAAGAAATATTCGGACCGATTTTGCCGATTGTCGAGGTATCTTCAATCGACGAGGCAATCGGCGCGGTTAACAAAAGGGCGAAGCCGCTTGCACTGTATATATTTTCAGAGAATAATGAAAATATAAAAAAAGTTACGGAACGCTGTCGTTTCGGAGGAGGATGCGTGAATGATACGGTAATTCATCTTGCAACGAGTGAAATGGGCTTCGGAGGTGTCGGCGAGAGCGGTATGGGAGCTTACCACGGAAAAGTGGGATTTGATGCGTTTTCCCACAAACGAAGTATGGTAGTGAGAAAAACGCGGTTGGATTTGCCTATAAGATATCAGCCTTATCGGCGCGGCATTTATGAAAAGCTTCTGCGCATTTTTCTGCGTTAGAACAAAAATCGGTTATTTCAATTTAACTTAAGAAAAGCTAAGATTGGGATAATTATTAATATTAACAGATTACGGAGGAGAGCATGAAGGCAGGAAAAATTTGTGCGGCACTTTGTGCGGCGATTATGTTTGCGGGTACGGCATTTGCCACGGAAAATGTTTTGAAATTTGAGCCGATAGGCGGAGGAAAATTCATTTACTGTAACAATCCTGAGGAGCTTGGGCGCGAGGATTTGGCAGATGACGGCGATACACCCGAGTTTTTGATGAATAATTCGAATTTGACACCCGATAGGTACAGGATATATATTTCACATTTTAACCGCATAACAAAAAACGATGACAGCGGGAATACTTACCCGGGCGAGAATGTATATTTTGATGTCGTGTTTACGGCAAAACGGGATTGCACGGTTAAGGTTATGCGCACCGCATTTGAGATTCCGGAAAATATTACAACATATCTGAATTATGAAACCATAAAAACCGAGGATACATGGTCGGGGCTTTATGCGTGTGCGGATTTGCTGGGAGAATCGATTTATACTTTGCACAGCGACAAAGTTTTTACGCCGAAAGTTCAAGAGGAGCATCCGGTAGAGCTGAAAAAGGGCGAACGGTTTTTCTTAAGCGAATTTATTGAGGGCTACGAGGGCGTGCCCTATCCGAAGCATGTGCTGATGGCGGCGGATTTTGAGATTGAATACGGCAGTGCGGATGTGGATGTTTTTGCCGCAAGAAAAAGGGAAACGGGCGCCGACGGTAAGCCGTATTATCCCGATGTGGATTTTGAAAATTGCGGATACGGAATATATAAAAGAGGCAGAACGCATAAAGGTATTGCGGACAGCTTGCCGGCAAGTGCCGCGGAGGTTGAATATGAAATTACCGAAAGCACCAAGGACGGTGCATATATTCCTTTGAGGATTTTCAACGAGTATTACCCGGAGGGAAATTTGGTTACGGAATGGACAACAAACTTGAACCCGCAGGATGATATGTATGCAAAAAATCTGACAGATGGAAGCAATATTCTTCCGCTAAAGTATGTTGATGACAGCAAACTTGATTATTACGGTGAAGCTGTACCAGAGAAAATGCGGGACAATGTATGGATTTTCGATAACAGCCACAGCGATACGATAGAATATCCCGGGGAAGAGTGCGGGATGCTTAATAGCGAATATATTCCGAACTATGAACTTAAAACAGATTCCGACAATACAGGATATGCGTGCAGTATGGGAAATTACGGTGTAACGCTTTGGTATAATCTTAAAATAACCAATAACTCAAGTAGGACAAGATATCTTGATTATTTGGTGAATACTGCGGCAAATGTGATTGTTGAAGTAAAGGATAAGGACGGAAATTATCTTCAGCCGATTATTTCAAAGGGGCAGACGGCGGAGATTAAAACAGATACTATGGCAAGCGTTCCGCTTCCATGTGGCGAGGTTACGGAATTTTCTATAGGAATGACCTTGCCGGTTCAGAACTACGGCGGTCAGCGCCAAAGATTCAGAATAAGCGATGAGAAAACAGAACCGGAATTTAAGGAAAATAATCAGATAAAACCGATTTTTTCGAAAAATACAGACGGTATCGATGTTGAAAAAGCGGTTGCCAAAGCGGATGAGAAAACCCAAAAGAGCTTTGGCGGCAATGAAAAGGATTTAACCGTAGTAAAAACCGATACCGGATACGCCGTATATTACAGCGCAACCGAGGGAAATCCGTGGTATTACGGCTACTATTGGCAGATTACCGGGCGCATATTTATACTTGACGCAGGCTTTAATATCATAAAAGAAATATATCCGGGAAGTCAGCCTATCGAGATGAGCTTTTCGGGAGGGCGGCTGTATGTAAAAACGATAGCTAACGGAAGTTTTGTGATAGATGAAAACTACGAATTACAGCCCTTCGACAGCTATATTTTACCTAGGAACAGCGCATTTACGGAGGTTCTGGCAAAGGACAACAAGGTAACCGTATCAAAGGACGGGCAAAATTTTTATCCGGTAGAATTTCAGAAATCCGCGCCACTGTATGTTGAAAAATGCGGAGATTTGTTTTATTACGCAGAGGCAAATCATGCCGGAGCATCTGCCGACGGTATTTATTGGCAGTGTTTTGACGGAAAGGTTTCGCAAGTTTCTTCAAAGGACGACATCTTTTCGATAAATGGCGGGGATGTAGTATTTTCCTTTGAAAAAACACCGAGTGTGCTTTTAAACAAGGCATGGCTGGGATTTGATTCGCCGACTTACGTAAAAAACGGAAGAATTTATGTGCCGATGCGTTTTATTTTCGAAAAGCTAGGCATGCGGGTTATGTTTAACGCGGAAAGCGGGGAAACCGTGGTATTTAGTGAAAATGCCCTTATGAAGTTTAAAACAGGCGAGCTTTTGGCAGAAATAAACGGCAAAAAGGTATCAATGGAAGCGGGACCTGAAATTTACATGGACAGAATGTATATTCCGTTGAGATTTTTGATAGAAAATGCGGGATATGATGTGGCATGGGATAGTGATACGTTGTTTGCTTCGATTAACGGATATGTCGGAAAAATGCCGGGGGATGCGGAAATTCTCGGAAATATCAGTGCGGTGATTTTTGAGGACGTATATACAGATAAGGACAGCGATACTGAGAAATCGGAAAAGTCACAAGAGGATAATCAAAAGACGGAGGATAATACGGCAGACTTAACAAATAATGAATCAAGAACAGACGATTTGTATTGACACTTTTTGGTATTTGTGATATGCTATACTTTAGGGAAGAGTGCGTTATGAAAGGGAAAACGTAATGAACAATAATGACAATAAGAACAATAAAAGTCCTAACAACATGAATAAATCGCCGATAATATATTTTATTATACTATCGATTGCGGCAACGGTAGGGCTGAACTATCTTCTGAATTTTTTGATGACACCTCCGAAAGAGGAGATTTACTACAATCAATTTATTGAACTGGTCAAAGCCGACAAGGTAGAAAGCGTTGAAATTCAGAGTGATACAATCAATGTATATCCGAAAGAGGAAAAAGGTGCGGAGAATAACCTCTTTTCGCCATACATGATCGGAACTCAGATGCAACAGAAGCAGTATTATACAGGGAATATCGGAGACCCGGATTTGCCTGAGCTTTTACAGCAGCATAACGTTAAATTTAAGAGAAATATTGCACACAGCAATGTATTTTTTGATTTTATTTTAACATGGATTTTGCCGATTGCGCTGATGTATCTGTTTTTCGGTTTAATTATGCGCTCAATGGGCAAAAAAATGGGCGGCGGAGGAATTATGGGAATAGGTCAATCCAACGCCAAAATGTATATGGAAAATAAAACCGGTGTAACTTTTGCGGATGTTGCTGGACAGGCGGAGGCTAAGGAATCACTTGATGAAATTGTGGATTTTCTGCATAATCCGGCAAAATATATGGCAATAGGCGCAAAACAGCCTAAGGGTGCACTTTTGGTAGGCCCTCCCGGAACGGGTAAAACACTGCTTGCAAAGGCTGTTGCGGGTGAGGCAAATGTACCGTTTTTCTCGATTTCCGGCTCGGATTTTGTTGAAATGTTTGTGGGCGTGGGTGCATCGCGTGTACGTGACTTGTTCAAGCAAGCGTCGGCAAAGGCACCTTGCATAATTTTCATTGACGAAATAGATGCGATAGGCAAAAGCCGCGACAGCCAGTACGGTGGCGGAAATGATGAACGTGAGCAAACGTTAAATCAGCTTTTGGCAGAGATGGACGGATTTGATTCTTCAAAGGGCGTTGTGATTTTGGCGGCAACAAACCGACCTGAGATTTTGGATAAGGCACTTTTAAGACCGGGACGTTTTGACAGAAGAATTATCGTAGAAAAACCTGACCTTAAGGGGAGAGAGGATATCCTTAAGGTGCATATAAAGAATGTTAAGGTTTCGTCCGATATCGATTTGCACGAAATTGCCCTTGCGACCAGCGGTGCTGTGGGTGCCGACCTTGCAAATATGGTGAATGAAGCGGCATTGCGCGCTGTCCGCATGAAACGCAATGTGGTTGTACAGGAAGATTTGATGGAGGCTGTGGAAATAATCATTGCCGGAAAGGAAAAGAAAGATCGAATTCTTTCGGATAAGGAAAAGAAAATTGTTGCGTATCATGAGGTGGGACACGCATTGGCGACGGCACTTCAGAAAAATACCGACCCTGTACAGAAAATTACCATTGTTCCGCGTACAATGGGGGCACTGGGCTACACAATGCAGATGCCAGAGGAAGAACGCTACCTTATGAGCAAGGATGAAATTCTTGATGAAATTACGGTTCTGCTTGCGGGACGTGCCTCCGAGGAGATTGTGTTTAATACCAAAACAACCGGTGCCGCAAACGATATAGAACGCGCAAATGACCTTGCACGCGCAATGATAGCCCAGTACGGAATGAGCGACAGATTCGGAATGGCGGCACTTGAGAGGGTACAGAGTAAATATTTGGACGGAAGAAATGTTCCGAACTGTTCGGATGAAACAATGACGCAGCTTGACAATGAGATAGTAAAAGTATTGAAAGAGTCTTATGACAAGGCATGTACGCTTCTTTCGGAGAATATGGAGGCGCTTCACAAAATATCCGAGTTCCTTATCGAAAAGGAAACCATTACCGGAGAGCAATTCATGAATATTTTAAATGAAATCCGTCAAAAGGAAAGCTGTGAGGAAAAGCCTACGGAGGAAAAAGAAAATTGAGTTTCGATTGTCTGCGGGCGGAAAGGTTATGGAAGTATTATGAAAATTTATCAGGGAATTACCGAACTTATTGGCTCAACACCACTTGTTGCACTTGAAAAATACGGCAAAAAGAAGGGACTTTCGGCGAGTTTGCTCGCAAAGATGGAATATTTTAATCCTGCAGGTTCGGTTAAGGACAGGATTGCATATGCAATGATTGACGAAGCTGAGCGGAGCGGCAAGCTGAAAGCGGGTTCGGTGATAATAGAGCCGACCAGTGGAAATACCGGTATAGGACTTGCGGCGGTTGCCGCTTATAAAGGCTATAAGGTTATTTTGACAATGCCGGAAACCATGAGCGTTGAGAGAAGAAGTCTTTTAAAGGCATACGGTGCGGAAATTGTATTAACCGAGGGTGCAAAGGGAATGAAAGGCGCTATAGAAAAGGCGGAAGAACTTGCCGAAAATACTCCGGGAAGCTTTATACCCGGGCAGTTCACAAATCCCGAAAATCCGGAGGCGCACAAAAAGACAACAGGTCCTGAACTTTGGAATGATACCGACGGCAGAGTTGACATATTTGTTGCGGGAGTAGGCACGGGCGGAACGCTTACCGGTACAGGCGAATATTTGAAGTCGAAAAATCCCGATATTAAGGTTGTTGCGGTTGAGCCGAGCGGTTCGCCGGTGCTATCGAAAGGAACAGCGGGAGCGCATAAGCTTCAGGGAATAGGCGCGGGTTTTGTGCCGGATATTTTGAATACATCAATTTGGGATGAAATAATAACCGTTGATGATGATGATGCGTTTGCTGCCGGAGCCGAGCTTGCAAAAACCGAGGGCTTTTTGGTCGGTATATCCTCAGGCGCGGCGCTGTATGCGGCGGCTGAGCTGGCAAAACGCCCAGAAAATAAAGGGAAAAACATTGTGGTGCTTTTGCCGGATACGGGTGACAGATATTTGTCAACACCGATGTTTTCATAAAATCTAAATAATACGAATATGATTTTGCCCCGAGGGAGAAAATGTTTTTCTTTCCCTCGGGGTATTTTTAAAGATAAATTCAGCACGATATTGATACCGCGGCTTTTCCTGCCGCTTCACCGGTAAGTGCACAGAGCGGGATAACTCGCACAACTTCCCAGCCGTCGCCTTGAGGCGCGGAAATAATTCTGCCCGCGGCAAAAAAAAGTTTGGAAAGTTTTCATTATACAGTGCAGCGAGCGGGATTTGGTAGTGCCTGCCTATGCCGTCGGGGCGAAAATCTCCGCATGAACCGATTGAATCTTCAAATTCTTGACAGTCCACGGCACAAAAGTTGGTTTTCCCGACAATTCGGCGGATTGTGCGAAATTGCGGCATGGTAGAAAGCGACATTATGTCAAAGGAATTTTTGTCAAGCTTTGAAACTTTTTCAAGCAGTGACTTTTTACTCGCAATCACGTAATCGGTTACGTCATCGCAAGAGGTACCCGATAACATTCCCGTCACACCCCCAGTTTTCATGGAGATTGCAGAAACAGTATTTACCCGAAAGTCGAATTTGATTAGCAATGCTGTCACAGAGCGGTTCGTACCATGATATCAAGCCAATGGTGGACAGACCGCCGGAGATTGACCTGCTTTTCAAGAAGCAGAACACTTGCACCGCATATTGCGGCGGAAACCGCGGCGGATACACCGGCAATGCCTCCGCCCACGACTATTACATCATATTTTCCCTTTTTATTCGGAATGGGTTCGGTATAATTCATAAAAACTTCCGTTTCGCCGATAGAGCAATCACGTAAACAGAAAAAAGCGGCGGCGCATTTACATTCATTTATAAAATCATGCCTCGTTTAAAAATCTGTCCACGACCAGCTGACGAAATTGCGGTGACAGGTTGGCAAAATATGCGGTGAAGCCTGTAACGCGAACGACAAGATCCGGATAAAGCTCGGGGGTAAGGTTAGCTGTAACAAGCTTTTCACCGTCCAAAACATTGATGTTTATTAATGTTCCGCCTTGTGCAAAATGACCTTCGATAAGCGAAAGTACAGTGTTTATTCCGTCCTCATCACATTTCACATGCAGGTCGTATTCGATTTGAATGGGTGCTGTGTTTCCGTAACCGCACTGAACCGCCGCGATATCGTTTGATTGGGCTGTCGGTGCGCCGTCGGTTCTAAAATGCGGATTGGGATTGGCACCGTGCGAGATAGGTTAGCAGGATCTTCTGCCGTTAGGCGTTGCACCTACCTTGCTTCCGTATTCTATTGTGCGAGACCAGGAGAACCAACCCGGCACAAACTGTCTGCCTTTTGGCATTTTCTGCGCTTTTGCAAGGGTAATCCAGCTTTAGGTAAGGCACTTTGCCCGCCTATCGGCTTCACTTCCGCAGCTGCAGTATTTTTGGTGTACTGTTTAAGATAAGACGTATGCGTTCATCCTCAAAGTTGTTTTTCAGTGCGTTAAAAAGCTCATCCCATGTAAGCAGGTGCTCCTTTTCAATGCGCTCTGTGATTGCGCCGAAAGAATCGGCAACCACGGCAAGACCGGCACCGTCGATACCGATAGTGTAAAGCTCCGCCGCCTGTGAAATATCAAGACCGCTTTCAATAGTGTTTTTCATCAAGAGATTCATTATAAGCTCCGGGGTTACTTCCCGTGCATGGTCGATATGGAGATTTACTCCGCGTGCTGTGGTATCGATTGCAATTTTCAGATGCTTTTCGTACAGTTCAAACAGACGCGAAGAACTTTTGTCGGCTTCTTTTTCTAAATCAAAAAGAGCCTCTTAAAAAAACCTTTGCGATATTGAATTTTACGGTGTCATTCATGGGAAATTCTCTTCCGGGAACCCACATCCAGTTGCATCCCACCGCAATACGTTCTCGGGCGGTCTTTTTGTCCACGCCGTTTCGCATATATCCCTCGGAAAGAGCACTGTCATTACAAAAGCGCGGACAGCCGTTTTTGTTTTTGATAAGATAGTAAACGGCTTTTACAAAAACTCTCGGTCGCAGTTTTCATGAACGCGAACAGTCAAGTTACATGCAATATTAATGCTGTCCGCTGCATCGAGTACGAGGTAGGAAAGCGTGTTTGTCATGTCGCGGTCGTTTTCGTCCACACCCGAAAGCTGGTATTAATGCGGGTCAATCAAAGCAGATTTGCTATTAAAAATTTTGCTGTTTCATCATCCAAAATTTCGGACTTTATATTATTTTCATAGTAAGGATACATGAGAGTATCAAGCTGAAAAACTGCGCCGTCACGGGTATATATTCGGGAAGCACAGTTGAAAAATGCTGTCCATTGACATGCTTCATGGAAAGTTTTCGGCGGAGCAAGGCGAATGTTTTCACATACCGATTTCATTTTTTTAAGACTTTTTCGTATTTCGGGTCGTGACTCTTCGATTATCATCTCCGCGGCTTTTTTGATATGCCTGTCGATAAAGCGGATAATTGCTCGGACACATTCTTCCTCCGCGTTGTAAAAATCTTCTTTATCGGGATTTATTTTTCGGTATTTTTCTATTTTGTCCAAAAAACCGCCGAATCCGAGGGTAAATCCTATGCGGTAATCGCATGCAAAATGCGCATCGCCGTCGTTTCCGGTTGTTATGTTGTATTTTTCCTGAAGCGGTTTTAGGTCATCATAGGGGAATCTTTGTTCATCCCAACGCTTTGACCATTGATTTGTTGCACCGTTTTTGATAAATTCAAGATTTTTTAAATTATTTTTAAGCCAATCCGGCATATAATGCAGGTCGCCGCGGTTGTTTACAAGCATATCGCGTCAGCGACCACAGAGCATTTCCATCGGGGCGATGTACGGCTCATGCGCATCTATAACACGGCAGAAATTTTCGCACATTCCGTCATAGCCGTAAAAGCTACCGTTGGTGCTGTTGTACCATGGCTCAACACAATACCCCTCTGAAATCGGCACAGTACCGAAATCATCAAGGTCGGTGTAACCGTTCTGCTTCCTTTTTTCGAGGGTGTGGCGAATTTTGGTTTCACGCATTGACTTAAGACGATCAGCGTACGTAAGCATATTTATTCAGCTCCTTCATCAATTCTTTCTTCGGAACGGAAAAACCGTCCGTTTCCCGTAAAAGTGCACGCCTTTTTTCATTACCCAAAGGGTGATAGGGCAAAAGCTCATATTGTATGACATTTTCAAGCCGATTCAAAAAAGCGGATATTTTGCCGATTTCCTGATTAATTTCCGGAATTACAGGTGTCCGTGCTATTATCGGAATACAGAGCTTGTTCAATTTTATGAAATTTTCCTTTATAATTTCGTTGCCGCTACCGGTGAACCCCTTATGCAGAGCGCTGTCCCAGATTTTAAAATCCGCCATAACGAAGTTGAGTTTTTTGAAAATTTCTTCATCAAAATATATCAGCGAGGTTTCTGCTGCACAGCCTATATCATTTTTGAGGCATAAGTCCACAAGTGTATTCAAAAAATCCTTCTGATAAAGCGGCTCTCCGACGGAAAAGGTAACGCCGCCGAGCTTGCCGTAATCGGGCTTATCCCTAAGAATTTCGGTTAAAATCTCGTTTGCGGACATTTTCTTTCCACAGGTAACCCGTGCTCCGGCAAAACACCTGTCTTCGCATTTTCCGCAATGTATGCATTTTTCGGGATAAAAAAGCGTTTCGGGAGTTTTATTTATACATTCCGGGTTGTGGCACCAGCGGCAGGATAGGGGACAGCCCTTAAAGAACACCACCGTTCTTGTTCCGAATCCGTCGTGAGAGGAAGCCATTTCGATATCGGAAATTATACCCTTATTCACTTACATGTTCCTCTTTTACGCCCTCCGCGCTTTTTATCACTGTGCCAAGCATAGCCATTATTTCGATATTTTTATCAAGAGTAAGCATGGAAAAAATCGGCTCGCCTGTTTTTATGTGGTGGGCATACATTTCCGGCATGTTTTTGAATTCACCGCCGATTTCAATATCGGGAATTTCAACGGCATTGCCGTAGATATCGTATACTTCAACATTCGGCGCATTTTCCGCACCGCCGGTGCAGACAATAGCACCGTTTTCGCACATCAACATGGGACCTGAGGGAATAACAGCGCGCAGAGTTGTCCAGGTACCCTCGATAACCGACATTTTTTTATAATATTTAATGATTGCCGCAAAATTATCGTCGGTATCGCCGAACGGAGTATTTAAATTGTCGCCGACAGCCATAACGGAACTGCCCTTTCCCAAAAGCCACTCGGAAAAATAACAGCCGTAGCAGGCAATATCCAAAAACACACCGCCGCAGTGCGATGACTTGTGCCACTATATCTTACCGCGTGCGGAAACGGTCATTTCCTCTGCCGCGTCGGATACCCCGCGGCGGCGCGCACCTTTGCCCAATGGACCGGTATGACCGTTTATGTATCTTAATTTAAACGGCTTTCCGATAATATTACTGTCCAGCGCGGCTTTGAATTTATACAGATACAGGCGGTAAGCAACAGGCCAGTTTACATACGCCTCAGCGCCGTATTTGTTTACGCTTTCGCGATTTTTTTCGCTTCCGAAAGACCTGTTGCCATCGGTTTTTCTATAGATATGTTTATGCCTCGCTTTGCACATTCTTCGCAAACTTCGGGCTTTTGGCAGTTTTCGGTCAAAATAAATGCAATGTTGGGCTTAACCTCATCAAGCATTTTTTTGGAGTCATCGTATATGTTTGGGCAATAGTTTTCACGAATATTCTCCATATTCCATTTGGGAGTATATCGCGTAGGCGGAATTTCTTCAAGCCCGGACGGGACATCTGCCGCCGCTGTCAGTTCAAAATTCTCCTGCTCTTTACTATACAAAGCTACTTCATTTACATGCATATGTGCAAATCCTATTATTACAGCATAAAAGTAAAGTTTTTGGAGATTGAGTTTGCGTTTTGGTGATAGACACGGAATATCTTGTGATGGTATAATGTATGTGAAATTTTATGATTAATTTAATTCGGAGGATAGAAAATGGAAAGTGTAACGACATTTACTGAGTATGGATTTAATCCAGAGGATATAGGACATGCGGAGAGTATTTTTGCTCTCGGAAACGGCTATCTCGGTCTGCGAGGAACATATGATGAATCAGATGAGGAGATTGGTCAGGAATCGGGAATGTATATAAACGGAGTTTTTGAAACCGAACCGTTTGCACATTTATGCAAATTCAAGGGATTTGCCGAAAATGACCAGTATACTGTAAATTTACCGGATTGGAGAATTTTTGATTTATACATAGACGGTGAAAAAGCTTGTTTTTCCGCAAAAAACATAAAGGAGCATGAGCGTACTCTTGACTTTTTCGGTGGAAAAATTGACAGAAAATTTGTTTTTGAAACCAAAAGCGGAAAGCGGGCGGATGTTAATAGCATCAGGCTTGTCAGCATGGAACGTCCTCACAGTGCGGCGGTAAGCTACAGCGTTGTTGCGGAGGCTGATTGTGAGGTTAAAATTATTTCAAAAATCATCAAGACACCTCTTATAAACAAAAAACTTGTACTCCATACAGAAAAGGAATGTTTGAACAAGGACGGTATTTTTCTGCTTACAGAAACCAACAACTCAAAAATGCGGGCAGCAACTGCTGTTTCGCACAAGGTGTTCGGAAGCGGCGATGTATGCATGAGCAATAACGAAGAAAGCTATACCTATGAAATAAGTACGGTTTTAAAGCGGGGTGAAATGTTTAGGGTTGAAAAATATGCTGCAATGTATTCCGATGTTGATAAAGAAGATGATATTATGGAGTCTGCAAAGAGTTGCGTATTAAAGGATGCCGAGGACGGATTTGAAACATTGCTGAAAGAGCAAAGAGATTATTGGAGCGATGTTTGGGAAAAGGGCGATATAGTTATCGACGGCAATGAGAAGGATCAGCAGGCAGTACGCTTCTCACTTTTCCATTTAAGACAGCAGCTTCCGTGTATAAACAATGCTTCCGTAGGTGCAACAGGTCTTACCGGCGCAAATTACAGTGGAAAGGTGTTCTGGGACACAGAAATGTACCTCATGCCCTATTACAATTATACTGAGCCGGAGACTTGCAAAGGTCTTTTAATGTATCGATATAAGATTCTTGATAAGGCGAGAGAGAGAGCACAGCAGATGGGTGGAGTGGGCGCCTTATATTCATGGTGCAGTATAGACGGTGAGGAAACAAGTCTTGTATTTGAGGCTTCAACGGCAGAATATCATATCAACAGCGATATTGCATATGCTATAAAGCGTTATAAAACGATAACCGAGGACAATGAATTTATCCATAATTACTGTGCAGAGATTCTTTTTGAAACGGCAAAATTTATGGCGCATCGCGGTTGCTTTTCAGAAGCACGCGGCGGGCGATTTTGTATAAATTCCGTTTGCGGGCCGGATGAGTACGCATGCGGTGTGAACAATAACTGCTACACGAATTTCATGGTGAGAGAACATTTGTATTTTGCTCTTGAGGTATATGAGGAAATGTGCAAAAATGCGCCGCAAAAGCTTTTTGAGCTTGCGGAAAAAGTTGGTCTTGATGATGCGGAGCTGACGCTTTGGAAGGATGCCGCGGATAAGATGTATTATCATAAAAATGAAGAGCTCGGAGTTTATGAGCAGGATGATACCTTTATATACAATGACCCGGTTGATATGAACACCATTCCAAGAAATTATGACATCCGAGGAATGTTCCATCCCCTTGATCTGTGGCGGCTTCAAGTATTGAAGCAGGCGGATGTCGTGCTTTTGAATTTTGTTTTGGGTGACAAGTTCACATTGGAGGAAAAGAAAAAGAATTTTGATTATTATGAACCAAAAACCAATCACGGTTCATCACTGTCGCCGGCAGTACATTCGATTATGGCGAATGAAATCGGATACTATGACATGGCGTATGACTTTTTTGAGCACACAGTGTATATGGATATTGAGGATGTTAAGAAGAACACAAGCGGAGGGGTGCATATGGCGTGCCTCGGCAGTGTGTGGATGTGTGTTGTAAACGGATTTTTGGGTATGAGAGACTACGGCGGTAAGCTTGAATTCACACCTAATATTCCTAAAGCATGGAAAAAATACAGCTGTAAAATTTTTTACAAAGGAAGCCGAATCGCGGTAACAGTTACCGATGAAACTGCCGACTTCACCTTAACAGAGGGAAGAGGCATGAGCTTTAATGTAAATGGAAACGAGTATAGTGTTGATGCTGAAAATTCAACGGTAAGGGTTTTGATGTAACCCTGTAATAAAGACAAAAATGACTCCCCCGAGCCGAAAGTCGGCATTGGGGGAGTCATTTTATTTAGAGGTGTTTAAATGCTTTTCATTAAAAGTTTAAAAGATTAATGAAAAGTCCGCCTTGTACTGTTCTGTTCTGGAATCCGACCTGCACGGCGGTGCTTGTATAATACCAATCGGTAAACGGCACCTTGTCTGCGGTTTCCGCAAGCATTTTGAGCATTGCTGAAATGATTTTATCGCGGTAGTCGCTGTCATCGGTAAGAACAGTTGACCACATCTGCCAATCACTCTTAGTATAATCGCTTCTGCAATCCAAAGGAAGACCGTATTCGTTGATTTTGTTCTTGTAATATGCAACCTCGGTTTCAAAAACGTCCTTGTCAAAAATGTCACAGCCGAACAGCTTATCCCAAACGAGGTTGTATTTTATGCTCCAGGAATCCTCTTTGTCAAATGCGAGACGGTAGTGGTCTTTATCAAGGGCATCATTTTTCCAACGTTTCGCCATATCGCGTGCCGCTTCTGTGTATCGCTTACTTTCCTCATCATCGCCCAACATACCGAGAATCATGCCCCATGCGGCAATTCCCATGATTGCTTTTACCGACAGATTGCAGTTGTGGGCAAGATGACCTGCAAAATCGTCGGTGCAAAGCTGATTTTCCGGGTCATAGCCGTATTGCATAAGGTAGTCTGCCCATTTTTTAAGAACATCAAAATGCTGTTTAGCGTATGATGCATCGTTTCTTGCGCGACAGAGTGCCGCAATACACAAAATCATATTTCCGCACTCTTCAACCGGCATTTGCATGCTGTACAAAAGCTCACCGGCGGAAAGTCCGTAAACTTGACCGTTTAAAACGGGATAGGTTCCCACATCATGCGGAGCAAAGTCAAATCTCCAATCATCGCTTGCCGCAAAATCAAATATCGGCGCGAGCATGTATTCCACCAAATCGGGGTTGTATTTTAAGAATAGCGGTATGGACGGGTAGGTTACGTCAACCGTTGCCGCACAGCCGTTTGAGAAACATTCCTTGGACACAAACAGCCCCTTGCTGCCGTCATGCACGAGCTTGTGTGCCGAAACTGCCTGACGATACGCGATTGAAATAATCTTTGCATAGTCATCGGATATTTTTCCGGCATCGTCGAGAAGTTTTTTGTCAAAGCTCTCCGCTTTTTTCATATTATCCTCATAGTTTGCAAGTGCATCGGAAAGGATAGAGTAAAATCTTTTTCCGTCTTTTTTGCAATATGCATCAATGTGTTTGCCGAAGTATTCTATGGAATGGATGTCATCATATGCAACGCATAAAAATCCTTTGCTGCTGTGTTCGTCTACCGTGTAATCTTTTGCGTAGTAAAGTGCCGGGTAGGTGGTAAATTCATCAAGACCGGCATTTGTTGCATGCATCGGAAATTCGGGATTATTGTTCCATACAAAACTGTTTCTTTTTATGGAATCGTCAATGAATCCGGTTTTGCCGTCACGAGAAGCAACGTGCAGATAGCCCCAATTGATGCGAACATTGTCTCCGACTTTCTTCAAAACATCGGTGTTGCCTCTGCCCGTAAAAACGGAGATATCGGTTTTGCCGAAAGTAACCTCTTCGTCATCGGTATTTACCGCCATGAGCGCTGAGAAGTCGAAATATACTGTGCAATTATGCTTTTTGCCGTCAAGTGATTTCACTTCATAAGATATGTAAGAAATCGGTGAACTTGCAAGCTCCAAATCATCAAGAACAAGCGGAGTTACAAAGGAAACGGTGAGTGATATTTTTTCGTCGGCAAAAACGTATTCCGTCTTAAGAGGTGTAACCGAAACGCTTTTTTGTTCGATATTTTTTACAGCCGCAGCATTAACGTGAGGGCTGTGGTATATTTTGCCCATGAACGTCTTTGCGATGCCGTCCGTTACGATAATTCCTGCCATGGAATGTTGGCGTCCTGTCCAATGACGTGTGAAGTCTCCATTTAAGGTGTCACACATTGACCAAACGCTGAAATACGGGTCGCATGTGATAAGGGGATACGCCGGGTATTTTTCGTTATTATACATTTTAAAATCATCCTTTCGGTTTTATTGACAAATTGATTATATCATTATATAATATGCATAACAATACAAAAAACAATCATAAATGTGAGGAATATTGACATGAAAGAGGATATAATATCGTTCGTACAAAACGAAAGGCTTCCATTTTGCGTGACGATGTGCGGAATTTCATATTGCGATGGCAGTTACAGAATTGTGAGGAATAATTCCGAGATAAACGTAATTGAGTACATAATTTCTGGGTGCGGTACGGTTTCGGTGCGCGGTGATGAACTTAATACTAAAGAGGGGGACATATATTTTCTCAAAAAAGGGGAAAATCACCTGTATTATTCCGATTTGAAAACGCCGTGGGTTAAAATTTGGATGAATTTTTCCGGCACTCTTGCCGACAGAATTATTGAAAGCTATCGGCTTTACGATACCCATATTTTCCATGCGCCGGAGCTTAAGGAATATTTTTTTGAGATTTATAAAACAGCAGGAGAAAACATCGGTGCAAAGGCTGTGAGTGAAAAATGCGCAATTATTTTTTTGGAACTTGCGCAGAGGCTTGCGGATTTTTTATCGGAGAAAGAAAAATATGATATTGCGGAACTGGTTAAGCAATATATTGACGATACGAATGATTTTTCCTTTAATATTGATGATATTGCGGAAAAATTTTCCTATTCAAAAAATCATATAATACGTGCATTTAAAAGTAAGTACAAAGTCACACCGTATGAGTATATGCAAAAGCGTCGTATGGATGTTGCAGAGTCACTTTTGAAAAATACAGTGTATTCGGTTGCGGAAGTAGCCGAAAAGCTGTCATTTTGCGATGCAAGGTATTTTTCGGGATGCTTTTCAAAAAGATACGGAATCCCGCCAAATAGGTACAGAAAGCAGAGATAAAGGACGAATTTTCGCCGCGAAAGGAATTGTGAAACTTGAAAAACAAACTGTGTGAAATTGTCTTGAGAAAAATTAAAAAGGTGCTATCATAAGCTTTGATGTGAAAAATTAAAATTGAAAAAGATGAAAAACATATGGGGCGATAATATGATGAATGACATGGGGTATATGTCATCTATATCAGACAGAAAGGAAACGGTTTTGGGTATTTCGACAATTTTGTATTGCATAATGTGCGGTGCAACGGCGGAGATACATACAAGTGTCGGAAAAGTATATAAAACATGAATGAATTTTAGTAATATTACGGATAAGCTCGGCGGCAATTTTATTAAAATACACAGGGGCTGTGTGGTGGCGGTAATGGCGATACATGAGATAAACGACAAAATTGTTATGAATAACGGCGAGAACTTGGAATATGCGGCGCGAAAAAAGAAACAGATTTTGGAAATGTTTCACGCGGCGCGAAAGGGGTTATCGAGGGCTTTAATCATGATGGAATTCCGAGGAATGATGAGGAGTACAAGGAGTATTACAAGGGGTTTGGGAATATGCCGTTTGCTTTTACCGATATAGAGCTTGTGTTTAAAAGTGCAATTTTAATTTATTCGCAGTTATTTACAAAATAAAGATTTAGTGATATAATGCAGTGTATAGATACATTGGTACAATTTTACGGAATACAAGGAGAATATTTATGAAAACAGAAGTAAGAAATTTATGGGACAATACGCCGGGAATGTGCGAGGAGATACCTATGCTCACAGAGTATATTCCGGATAACAAAACAAGCGATGCGGCGATTGTGATTTTTCCCGGCGGAGGATACGGTATGCGCGCGGAATATGAGGGAAAAGGTTATGCTGAATTTTTGGCGGAAAACGGTATAACTGCGTTTGTTGTCGATTACAGAGTTGCACCGCACAGATTCCCGCTCCCGCTGTCAGATGCAAGACGCGCGGTCAGAACTGTCAGATTTTATGCAGACAAATACGGAATAGACAAAAACAAAATTGCGGTTATGGGTTCATCCGCGGGTGGTCACCTTGCCGCACTGACATCAACATATTATGAGAAGATTGATTTTGAGGGTGTCGATGATATAGATAAAGAAGATTTTATACCGAATGCACAGATTTTGTGCTATCCGGTTATTAAGCTTTTGGGCAAAGGAATATCCCATCTGGGTTCGGGTCAAAATCTCTTGGCGGAAAAACAGGCGGAGATGGGGGAGGAACTTTCTCCCGACCTTATAGTATCGGAAAAAACACCGCAGGCATTTATGTGGCATACCTTTGATGATGGGGCGGTAAATGTAATAAACACTCTGGATTATGCGAAGGCGCTTAAATTAAATGGGATTTCGGCAGAATGTCACATTTTTCCAAACGGTCCGCACGGAATGGGACTTGCATGCGGTGATGATAAGGCTTCAATGCACGTTGCGCAGTGGAAAGAAGATTTGCTTAAATGGTTGAAATATATAAATTTTTAAAGTAATATAAATTTTTTGCAAAAAAAAGTATTGACATATAAAAAATATTGTGATAGAATATGTAGCAATTAAGGTAACCGACGATTTG
>CAYMBZ010000029.1:0-19254 GCA_964388835.1 uncultured Lachnospiraceae bacterium | reverse complement strand
TTCTAACCCTCCATGTTTCCGATTTTGATTTTGAAAATGAACGCCATTGGCTCCCGGGAGAGGGAAAGATAAATTGGAAGAACGTTATGGAAGCACTTAAAAAAATCGGATATAACGGGTCATTTATGTACGAAATAGGATTTGCCTGTCCTAAAACAATTTTAAGGGACAGAGATTTGACAGAAGATGATTTTGTAAAAAATGCAAAAGAACTGTTTGAAAATAAAGAACTGACAGTATTCTCATCACCTAAACCTAATTTGGGAATGTGGGAATAAAAAACACCATGTAAACCACAAATTAATGTTAAAAGGGAAGAGATAATTAAAAAGGAGATGAAAAAAATGCAAAATTCAGAATACTCAACAATTACTCCCGAGATTTATTCCCTGGCGGAAAAATGCAAGGCTAACAGCAATATTGACCCTCAGCTTTACACCGTTCACAGCGTAAAAAGAGGGTTGCGCGATTTGGACGGAAAAGGTGTGCTGACAGGTTTAACAGAAATTTCAACGATAAATTCCACAAAAATATCGGACGGTAAGGAAGTTCCTTGCGATGGTGAGCTGTACTATCGCGGAATAAATGTAAACGACCTTGTGTCGGGATTTTATGGTGAGGACAGATTCGGATTCGAAGAAACCGTGTATCTGCTCCTTTTCGGGAAATTACCGAACAGGGAGGAATTGGCGGACTTCGAAAAACTGTTGTGCGGATACAGAACACTTCCCACAAATTTTGTGAGGGATGTAATAATGAAAGCTCCTAACAGAGATATTATGAACTCTTTGGCAAGGAGCGTACTTACGCTGTATTCATATGATAAAAATACGAACGATATAAGCATACCGAATGTGCTCAGGCAGTGTTTGCAGCTTATTGCAAACTTTCCGCTTTTGTCGGTATACGCCTATCATGCGTACAATCATTATGAGCGTTTAAAGGGATTTTACATCCACAGACCGCGTCCGGATATGTCAACGGCGGAGAATATTTTAAGAATGATTAGACCGGACAAGACATTTACGCATCTTGAAGCGCGCATTTTGGATATGGCTTTGGTTCTTCATGCCGAGCATGGCGGAGGTAACAATTCAACTTTTACAACGCACGTTGTGACTTCCTCGGGAACAGATACCTATTCTTCCGTTGCCGCATCATTGTGTTCACTGAAAGGGCCTAAACATGGCGGTGCGAACATTAAGGTAAAGTATATGTTTGATGATTTGAAGAAAAATGTTTCCGATTGGAAGGACGAGGAGGAAATTAAGTCATACCTCAAAAAGCTTTTGAACAAGGAGGCATTTGACAAATCCGGCTTGATATACGGAATGGGGCATGCGGTATACTCGGTTTCTGACCCGCGTGCAGAGATTTTCAAGAGTTTTGTGGGCAAGTTGTCGGAAGAAAAGGGCAGATATGATGAGTATTTGTTGTACGCAAAAGTAGCCGAACTTGCGACGGATGTAATTGCGGAAAAACGAAAAATTTATAAGGGCGTAAGCCCTAATGTGGACTTTTACAGCGGATTCGCGTATTCCATGCTGGAGCTTCCGGATGAGCTTTATACGCCGATGTTCGCTACAGCGCGAATTGCCGGTTGGAGTGCGCACAGAATAGAAGAGCTTATTAATGCTAACAAAATTATAAGACCGGCATATAAATCGGTTTCGGAAAAAACGGAATATGTGCCTCTTGGCGAAAGATAAAGAAAGGGGAAAATTATGAAAAAATTAGCATTGACACTTGCGGCTTCGTTTACCGTAATTTCGGTAAGTGCAAGCGCGGAGTACAACAAATACAACGAGGAGGATTACATTAATCCTTATAACCACACAATACAGGAGATTGCGGACAGTGCCGAAATGACAGTTGAGGAATTTAAGGCGGAATACGGCTTGCCGGAGGATATGCCGGCGGACACAAATGAAACAGCGGCATATTATCGCATAACCGTAGGAAAAATGGCTGAGCTTAACGGAATCCCGATAGAGGATGCAATTGCGGAGATGAAAGAGCTTTGCGGGGATATGGAGATTACTGCGGATACTCTTTACAAGGAAGTTGAGGATAACATTCGTATAGGCAAATATATAGGCGATATTGATTTTTCTGAGTTTAAATCGATATATGCACTTGGCGAATCGGTAAATGAAAACAGCCCTTTCAGCGAAATACGTACAATCATTCACCGCGATGCTCTTTATGAGGGCGGTATTCTTTCCTATGATGACGGAAAGGCTGTATTGGTTATGTTAAACGGAAAGTATTTGGATTTTGACGTTGCACCGATAATTATAAATGACCGCGTTATGGTGCCGATGCGCAATATCTTTGAAAAGCTCGGCGCAAAAGTAACGTGGGACGGGGAGTCGAAAACGATTTTTGCCGGTCGCGGTGATGATGTTATAACCATGCAGATAGGACAGAACTATTTATTTAAAAATTCCGAAAAAATTGAAACGGATACCCCGGCGATTATCGAAAATGAGAGAGCTCTTGTTCCGATTCGTGCCGTAAGTGAAGCACTTGAGACACAGGTGTTTTATAACTCAAATACAAAAACGGTGGTAATTCACTGACAGATTTAACTCGCTGATAAGAGATTAATAACAAAATTATCATTTTGTCAAAAAATACAATCTAAATTAAAAGCGCACATGTCACATTTGCGTGGTATGCGCGCTTTTTAATCCGCTTTTTTATTTAATTAAATCTTTGATAACCTCTCCCGCTATCAACATACCCGCAACCGGAGGTACGAAAGGCATACTGCCGGGGATTTGCCTTTTGGAGGAGACCTCTCCGCTGTCGGACGGCTTTAACGGCTCCTCTTTGGAATAGAGAACCTTAAGCTTTTTTATTCCGCGTGCTTTGAGTTCTCGACGCATAACGCGCGCAAGGGGGCAGACAGAGGTTTTGTAAATATCTGTTATTTCAAACAGTGAAGCATTAAGCTTGTTTCCCGTTCCCATACAGCTGATAATCGGCACATTTGCTTTGTTTGCTTCTTCAATAAGCGTAAGCTTTGACGAAACGGTGTCGATTGCATCAACTATATAGTCGTAACCGGAAATATCCACCTCTTTATCCGAGGTGTAAAAACAGTTTGATTGAATAACGCTACATTCCGGGTTTATATCCCGAATACGCTCTGCCATAACATCGGTTTTGTATTTTCCGATTGTAGAGGTGAGGGCAATAAGCTGGCGGTTTATGTTACTTTCGGAAACAACATCGTTGTCAACCAAAGCAAACGAACCGATTCCACCGCGTACAAGTGCTTCGCAAACGAATGAGCCAACACCACCTATTCCGAAAACAATAACTTTTGCGTTTTTGAGCTTATCGAGTGCGGCATTTCCGATAAGAATTTCACTGCGTACAAATCTGTTCATATTACAGAAGTTGTTTAAGTGTTTCGTTTACGGCAAGCAGGAATTCCTCGGTTCCGACTTTTTTGATGTTCGGCAGGGTGGAGAGGGCTGCAAGGTCACCGGTCATCACACCGCTTTCGATTGTATCGATTGTTGCTTTTTCAAGCTTGTCGGCAAAATCGCAAAGGTCGGAAAGTCCGTCCAGCTCTCCGCGTTTTCTGAGAGCTCCCGTCCATGCAAAAAGTGTGGCTACACTGTTTGTGGAGGTGGGTTCGCCTTTTAAATGCTTATAATAATGGCGCTGTACTGTACCGTGTGCGGCTTCGTATTCGTAAATTCCGTCCGGAGAAACCAGCACGGAGGTCATCATCGCAAGGCTTCCGTAAGCAGTGGCAACCATGTCACTCATAACGTCTCCGTCATAGTTTTTACATGCCCAGATGTATCCGCCGTTGGAACGTACAACTCTTGCAACTGCATCATCGATTAAGGTGTAGAAATATTCTATGCCTACAGTTTCGAATTTTTCCTTGTATTCAGTTTCATATATTTTGGCAAAAATATCTTTGAAATGGTGGTCATACTGCTTTGAAATCGTGTCTTTGGTTGCAAACCACAAATCCTGTTTTTTGTCCAGAGCAAAATTAAAGCAACAACGTGCAAAGCTCGCAATGGAATTGTCTTTGTTATGCAATCCTTGAATAATTCCATCAGAATCGGCAAAATCGTAGATAAGCTTTCTCGTCTCATTGCCGTTTTTATCTGTGCAAACAAGCTCGCATTTGCTTCCTTGTTCAACCTGTATTTCGGTGTTCTTATATACGTCTCCGTATGCGTGGCGTGCAATTGTGATTGGCTTTGTCCATGTGGGAATGTACGGTGTTATGCCCTTTACAATAATCGGTGTACGGAAAACGGTACCGTCAAGAATGGCACGGATTGTACCGTTTGGAGATTTCCACATTTGCTTTAGGTTGTATTCGTCAACACGAGCCGCGTTAGGTGTTATTGTTGCACATTTAACCGCAACACCGTATTTTTTTGTTGCTTCGGCAGAATCAACGGTAACTTGGTCATCGGTTTCGTTTCGGTACTCAAGTCCGAGGTCATAATATTCTGTCTTTAAATCGATGTAGGGGATAAGAAGAATATCCTTTATCATCTTCCAAATAATTCTGGTCATTTCGTCTCCGTCCATTTCAACGAGAGGCGTTGTCATTTTGATTTTCTCAGCCATAGTGTTCTCCTTGTATAATAATTAAATTTTATGTACATTTTACCACAAATCAATCTGTTTTGCAATAGAAATTACAGAATAATTGTTTCATGCCGCGTTGCGTGACAGCTGATGTTTACGGCAACGGGCAGACCCGCAATGTGAGTGGGGAAGTATTCTACATTGACACCGAGGGCGGTAGTGGTACCGCCAAATCCCTGGGGTCCTATACCAAGCTTATTTATGCGCTCAAAAAGCAAGTGTTCAAGATTTGCGTAATACGGATTTTCATTATCTTTATCGATGCTGCGGGTAAGTGCAAACTTCGCGAGCTGTGCCGCCTTTTCGAAAGTTCCGCCTATGCCGACTCCGACTACCATAGGAGGACATGGGTTGGCACCCGCGCGCCTTACGGTATCGATTACAAAATCGATTACTCCCTCCTCGCCGTCAGATGGGTTGAGCATTTTAAGTGCGGATTTATTTTCGCTTCCGAAACCTTTGGGGGCAATGGTTATTTTCAGCTTATCCGAATCGTTAAAGCTGTAATGAATAATCGGTGGCGTATTATCGCCGGTATTTACGCGGTTTAGAGGGTCAGCAATAACGGATTTTCTAAGATACCCATTGGTGTAACCGAGACGAACGCCTTTTTCGACAGCTTCGGAAATGTTGTCGCCTTCAATAAATACCTCTTTGCCTATTTCAATGAAGAAAACTGCCATGCCGGTATCTTGACAGATTGGCACTTGCTTGCGCTCGGCAATTTTGGCATTTTCAAGAAGATTGCAGAGTACGCTCTTTCCGGTGTCGGATTTTTCCGTTTCAAGCGCCGCGGAAAGTGCGGATTTAACAGCGGGATTGATACAGCAGTTTGCTTTTATGCACATATCCCGTACCGCTTGTGTGATTGTTTCAGATAAAATTGTTCTCATAAAATAAATTCCTTTCTAACCTATTAACTGCCATGACGGAAGCCAGCGCAGAAAGCCTTTGACAAAGGCTTCATTTACCGGAAAACCCGATATGACAGGATAAAATAGTATAAAGAGCAGTACCGCAAGCAGTGTAAATGCGGTAATCGGCACTTTGTATTTTGAATTTTTTTGCAAAAATGCCGCGGCTGTGTGCGTAAGCAAAAGAACGATAAAGGGCACGCAGGGGAAATAGTGATAAATAAAGGTTGTCCGCGTGACCGGAATCCAAGGCACGAGCTGTGCAAGGAATGAAATCGTTAAAAATATTGCGTTTTTGTTCTTATTAAACAGTGCATCATACGCACAGTAGAAGAATGCGGGAATCCCGCACCACCATATAAGCGGATTGCCGAATGAGCTTATATTCTCCGAAAGACCGCCTTTTACCCCCGAGTAATACCATATCGGTCGAAAATCGATGGGCCACAGATACCAGGGCGATGAAAATGAGTGTGTTGCGGAAACAACGGTTTTTCCGTGATAGGTGAACATATCGATTTGATTTTGTATAATTCCGCCAAAGCCGGTGTTTTCGCACGCGGCAAATGGCAGATACGATAAAAGGTATATCAGCACAGGCAGTACAACAAAGGAAAGCACACAAAATGCCAAGGTTTGTGCCGCTTTTTGCGGAAAATTCGCGGAACGCTCATTAAAATCCGAAAGAAGCTTTAAAAAGAATATTACCGCAAGCCCGGCGCCGGCATACGCACCTGTCCATTTGCACGCAATTCCGAGCCCCATTGAAAGACCGCAGAAAAGCAAAGGCACAAATATTTTTTTTAGAGGCGTGTTTTTAAAATCCATGCACACATACTTATACATAAAAAGGTACATAAGCATTATAAAAAATGTTACGTAAACATCAATTGTTGCAATTCTGGTCTGCGCAAAGTGCATGAAATCGGCGGAAAGCAGAATTGCGGAACAGGCGGCAAGGTATGTTTTGCCGAACATTCTTTTTGAAAAGATGTATATAATCGGAACCATTAAAATCCCGAACAAGGTTCCGCATATGCGCCAACCGAAGGGGGTCATGCCAAAAGTACGCACACCCAGGGAAATGAAAATTTTGCCGAGGGGAGGATGTGTCCATTCGTAAACCGGTAGTTTGTAAAGAAATTCATATGCGGTGCGCGCGTGATAAATTTCATCAAAATAGGTACTGTTTCGGTAGTTTTCAAACTTGGGAACCGTATTCTGTTCGTCAAAAAGCGGGGAGGATGTATCCGGCGTTACAAGCTTTGAATAGGAATCGTAAATTCCGGCTTCAAGAATATACAGCGTATCGCTTGCGGTGAGGGTGAGACAGCGCGTATTAGCGGATATATCTTTGATTTCGTTCCAAAAAAACACATCGCCGCTTGTAAGATATTCGCTGTGTGTGACATTGCCGATAGCGTCGGTGAGCAAAAGTGTCAGAGTTCTTTCTTCCGAAAGCTCGCGCGGCCCCAAGAACAGCTTGATTTCGGATATATCGGTTTCGTCTTTGATGTCAATCGTTATGGGGTGATTTGGCTCCAATGTCACTCCTTTTTGAGGGGAGGAAATATTACCTAAATTAAAAAGAGCAATTGTCGCATAAACGGCTGTTATCAAGGAAAGCAACACTGCATCTTTTTTTGTAAATGAAAAGGATACGCAAGACGAAATCTGCGTTTCTTTCAAGTGTTTTTTCACACTTTTGCCGATATATTCCTTTTTGGTATATATAACAAAAACAACAAAAAGCAGGACAGCAAGCAGGCTGATGATGCGGCTTGTCAGCTCATAAGATGATGTGAAAAAAGAGTCTGCATCATAGTAAAACAGCACGTGCACAGTATTTAAAAGCTGTACAAACGAAATTCCCGAAAAAAGCAAAAGTTCGCTTCTTTTTGCGGACAAGGAAAATGCACACAGTATTAATGCAATTGCGGGGTATGCATATCGCTCATGCATTTTAACCGAAAGCATAAATACGCAGAAGCACAAAAATGCAGCGGTATAAAAATATCTGTTTTCCGATTTACTCTTGAAAAAAATCACAGCCGATGCCGATACCGCCGCAATAATGTAAAGGTATCCGAAAATTTCCGTGGCGGGTGAAAGAGCCGACCAGTTAAAGCCGAAAGCGCACCACAGGTTGTAGGCATTAACCGTGATGTAATCGTAGGAACCTATTGTTGCGGTGTACTGACGGATAACTTCTGAAAGCCCGAAAGGCAGTGACAGAATAATTATTAACAGCACTGCAGAAAGACCGCCCGCTAAGTTTTTAATAAAGTTTTTGTTGAAAAAACCGTGGAAAAAGACATTTTCCAAAATCCCGAAAAGAAGTACAGGCACGTAAAAAAGTGCCTGAGGCTTTGTAAAAACAGCAATGGCAAAGAAAAAATACGACGGTATCATGCGCTTTTTGTGAAGCGACAAAAGCATCAAAAGCACAAAAAAAGTAAATACCGAATCTACCTGCCCCCATACCGCGGAGTTCACAATTACCGCCGGATTAAACAGAAAAAAGGAAGCAAACATAAGTGATAATGCGGAGTTTGCGCGCGTTTTTGCGGTTTTGTATACAACAGCCGCACACAGAACATCGCATAAGATTGCCGGAAGCTTCAAAAGCGGATATGCGGCATAAGAACTTATATTTAAAATACTTTTTACAAATCCGAGCAAATACAGAATATAGACATATCCGGGCGGATAATCGGTAAATACCGAAGATGTGTAAAAGCTTTTAAAACCGTCCGTATATGCCATATCCGACCAAACGTCAAAGCAGTTCATGTCCGAGGCATGCCCGGGGTATATAAATGCGGCAATGAGGCGGATCAAGAGCGCGGAAACGATAACTGCAATCATGCAGACTTTTATTTTTGCGTGCGGAACATGTTTTTTGCAAAAGTTTTCATAAAATATAAAAACAGCGGCGGAAAATATAATTGCCGCGACAATTGAACATAACAAAATATCACATCCTTCATAATCCTTATCATTATAACCTTTTTTTTGAAAAATTTCAACATATATTGTTTAATATATCAAAAAAAAGGGTATATATTAATCAGAGGCGAAAGTCTCAAGTAGTGCAAAGGGAGATGAGTATATGAAATTTAACATCATCGGAAGAAAAATTACAGTAAACGAAAAAAACTCGGAGTACATCAAGAAAAAAATCGGAAAGCTTGATAAATTTTTCAAATCCGAACCGGAGGCGCGTATTGTCATCGGCACGGTAAAGGATAAAGAGTACATCGAGTCTGCTATATATTCTGAGGGAATGATTTACCGAGCAGAGGTGACCGAGGCGGATGTTTTTACCGCAACGGATAAGGTGATTGACCTGATCGAAAGACAGATACGAAAAAACAAAACAAAGCTTGAAAAGAAGACACGCAGAGAGGCTTTTTCGGATTCGCGGCTCATAAGCGGAGCGGATTATGCGGAGGATGAGGATGCGGGTGAGTTTAAAATTGTTAAAACAAAACGTTTCCAGGTAAAACCCATGAATCCGGAAGAAGCTGTTTTGCAAATGAATCTTTTGGGGCATAACTTTTTTGTTTTTAAAAATGATGAGACTGATGAGCTTAACGTGGTATATAAAAGAAAGGACGGTGACTATGCAATCATCGAGTCGATAGATTGATTGTATGGCAAAGAGGCGGGACCCGTAATTCGGCGGGTCCTTTTGGTTAAAAGAATTTTAAAATTAATGTGCGAAACTACCGCAAATGGGCGCGAAAAAAACAAAATTTTAGTATAAATTTAATGAAAAAGGTGAAAATAGAAATAAAAATAAAGGATTTTCGGCTCAAAAAAGAGAATATTATTTTGGGTAAGATTAAAAGGGAAAGGAGATTTTTATGCCGAGATATTCTGACGAGCTTATAAATGAAATATTTTCGCAGAGTGATATCGTAGACTATGTTTCGCAATATGTTAGACTAAGGAAAAACGGCCGCGATTATACGGGATTATGCCCGTTTCATAAAGAAAAATCTCCGTCATTTCACGTAAATCGCGAGAAACAGCTTTTTCACTGCTTCGGGTGCGGAGCCGGAGGGAATCTGGTTCAGTTTGTAATGCGGACGGAGGGACTGGATTTTCCTGAGGCATTAAAGCTGATGGCAGACCGCGCCGGAATAATTCTGCCCGAGGATGACGGGGCGGTAGATGACAAGCTGTATCGGAAAAAGAAACGGATATACGAAATGAACAAGGCAGCGGCAAGGTTTTATTACGAAACGCTTACAGCAAAGGAGGACGGAAAAACCGGGCTTGAATATTTGTTCGGCAGAAAAATTTCCGCAAAGACAATAACGTCTTACGGGCTTGGGTATGCTTCCGATGGATTCGATACTTTAAAAAAGTATATGAATTCCTTGAAATTCAGTGATGATGAGCTGTTGGAGGCGGGACTCTGCGTAACTAAAAACGGAAGAATTTACGATAAATTCCGCGGAAGAGTTATTTTCCCAATCATAGATTTGCGCGGAAACGTGATAGGCTTCGGCGGGCGAATAATAAACAGTGCGGAACGGGACGGATATAAACCGCCCAAATATCTCAATACGGCGGAGACACCGGTATTTAATAAAGGTAAAAATTTATTTTCATTAAACCTTGCAAAGGCTCACAGTGCGGAAAAATGCATACTCTGCGAGGGTTATATGGACGTAATTTCGGTGTATCAGGCGGGATTTGCAAATATTGCGGCAACTTTGGGAACGGCGCTGACGGACAATCAAGCAAAACTTCTTATGAAGTACACCGGTGAGATAATCCTTTGCTATGACAGTGATGATGCGGGGCAGACGGCAACGCGCCGCGCTATAGATATTATAAACAGTGTGGGCGGAAAGTGTCGGGTTATGCGGCTTAAAGGAGCAAAGGACCCGGATGAATACATAAAAAACAACGGAATTGAGCTGTTTAAGCGTGCTGTAAACGAGGCACTGCCCGCAACCGAGTATTTGTTGCGGCAGCTTAAGCTTAAATATAATACGGACAGCCCGGATGGTAAGATAATGTTTGTACAGGGAGCGGCTGAGGTGTTATCGAAACTGTCGAGCGCTGTTGAGGTTGATGCTTATGTCAAAAAATTGTCGGATGAAACCGAAATCAGCAAGGAAGCGATATATGCCGAGCTGAAAAGGACAAAGTCTCATGATAAAATTGCTTCGGGAGCGATAAAAACACCGAAATCGCCATCGAGATTGAAAACAAGTACGGCAGAACGAAAAACGGTGGATGCACAGCGGCGGCTCTTGGGGTTGGTAACGGAGAGCAGACAGGTATATCAGACGGTTAAGGAGGAATTTCCGCCGTCGGAATATTCCGAGGGCGTTTTGAGACGGCTCGCGGAAGAGGTATACGCAATGCATGAGAAAAATGAGATTATAGAACCGGCAATATTGATTAATAAATTCAGTGCGGAGGAAGCGGATTTTGTTTCAAAGATACTATGCAATCTTGAAACATATACGGATCGGGACAATACCGTAATGCAGCTGGTTACAAGTATAAAGCTGGACAGGCTTTCGGAAGAGCTTGAAAAAGCGGAAAAAGAAAATGACGTCGTAAAGATAAGGGAGCTTTTGGATTTGCGGCTGAAGTTGGAAGGGAACAGATAATGTCAGAATTAGAGAATAAGAAACAAATAGCTAAAGAATTGCTTGAAAAGGGAAAAAGAAAAGGTGTTTTGACTCATAAGGACATCATACAATTTTTTGTTGATGTGGAATTTACTCCGGAAGAGATGGAAACGGTATATGACATGCTCGAAAAAGAGGGTGTTGAGGTTGTTGAAGACCTGGAAAAGGAGCTTGAAGAAATAGAAGTTTCCAAAGAAGAACTGGAGGACTTATCGGTGCCCGAGGGTATCAGCATCGATGACCACGTAAAGATGTATCTTAAGGAAATCGGAAAGGTCAATCTTTTGGATGCAGAGGAGGAAACCGAGCTTGCAAAAAGAATGGCAGACGGAGATGAGGAAGCAAAAAAGAAACTTGCCGAAGCAAATCTGCGTCTTGTTGTAAGTATTGCAAAAAGGTATGTCGGCAGAGGTATGATGTTTTTGGACCTTATACAGGAGGGAAATCTGGGTCTTATCAAGGCGGTTGACAAATTTGACTATTCAAAGGGATATAAGTTCAGCACATACGCAACATGGTGGATAAGACAGGCAATAACGAGAGCCATTGCCGACCAGGCAAGAACAATAAGAATACCGGTGCATATGGTGGAAACCATTAACAAGCTTGTCAGAGTTTCACGTCAGCTTGTTCAGGAACTGGGAAGAGAACCTACACCGGAGGAACTTGCAAAGGAACTGAGCATGCCTATCGAAAAGGTGCGTGAAATATCAAAAATTTCACAGGAGCCGGTTTCGCTTGAAATCCCGATAGGTGAGGAGGAGGACAGCCATCTGGGTGATTTTATACCGGATGATGATGCTCCCGCGCCGGCGGATGCGGCAAGTTTTGTTATGCTGAAAGAACAGCTTGTTGACGTGCTGAAAACGCTTACTCCAAGGGAAGAAAAGGTGTTAAAATTAAGATTCGGTCTTGAGGACGGACGCCAGAGAACTCTTGAAGAAGTGGGAAAGGAATTTAACGTTACGCGTGAGCGTATCAGACAGATTGAAGCAAAGGCGCTCAGAAAACTACGCCATCCGTCGAGAAGTAAAAAACTTAAAGATTATTTGGACTAAGGAGATAATATGGATTGGATACAGGTTTGTATATATACAACTTCCATGGGAATTGAGGCGGTTTCCGGCAGACTTCTGCAACTGGGAATATACGGAATTGAAATTGAGGATGAGCAGGATTTTAAGAGCTTTCTTGAAGAAAACAAGAGCATTTGGGATTATGTGGATGAAGAACTTGTGAAGCAAAAAGAGGGCGAAACCTGCGTTAAAACCTATATCAGCGCAAGCGACCCCGATACTTTGGCGGCAATAAAAACCTCCATGACAGAGCTGAAAGAATATGACGAAAACGGCGATTTCGGAAGATTGGAAATTTCCCTTTCTGATATAAAGGAAGAGGATTGGAGCAATAATTGGAAACAGTATTTTCATACAATGGAGATAGGTGACAGTTTGATTGTAAAGCCTTTTTGGGAAAAAGCCGAAAACAGTGAGAAAAAGATTTTTGAAATAAATCCGGGACTCAGTTTTGGAACGGGTTCGCATCACACTACACGTCTTTGTCTTGAGGATGTTCAAAATGTTGTTAAGGCGGGCGATGAGGTTTTGGATCTCGGTTGCGGAAGCGGTATTTTATCAATTGTTTCTCTTATGTACGGTGCAAAATCGGTGCTTGCCGTCGATATCGACCCGAATTCCGCCGAAACCGCATATGACAACCTTGAAAGGAACGGATTTTCAAAAGATGCATACAGTGTCGTAATAGGTAACATATTGTCGGACGAGGCTGTACAGGAAAAAGTATTTGAAAAAAAATATGATTTAGTGCTTGCAAACATAGTTGCGGATGTAATAATAGCATCGCTTCCGATTGTAAAAAAAGCCTTGAAGCCGAACGGTACATTTATTACATCGGGAATTATAAAAGACAGAGCCGATGAAGTGACGGCGGCACTTTCGGAAAATGGATTTGAGATTATTTCGGATAAGAGCAGTGCCGATTGGAAAGAATATAAGTGCATACTTAAATAAAGGGAGAGAATATGTCAAAATTTTTTATTCCGAGAGCAAATGTTTTTGATAACAAACTCATAATAGGCGGAGAGGATGTTAAGCATATCACAAGAGTGCTGAGATACGGTATCGGAGATGAAATAATCTGCTGTGACGGAGCGGGGAATGATTATTCCACACGGATTGTGTCATGCGGTGACAAAATCGAATGTGAAATAATTAAAAAAAAACATGCCGAGACGGAAGCTGACATCAATGTAACCCTTATTCAGGGAGTGCCTAAAGCTTCAAAGATGGATTACATAATTCAAAAGACAACCGAGCTTGGAATATGTGATATTTACCCATGCCGCATGTCAAGGTGCGTTGCTAAAATAGATAACGATAAAAAGACAGACAGATGGCAGAAAATATCAAGGGAAGCGGCAAAGCAATCGGGGCGCGGAATTATTCCCGAGGTTCACACTCAGGTGGATATTGACGGTGCAATCGAAATTTTAAAGAAAGCGGATATTGCCTTTGCGGCATATGAATGTGAGGAAACACAAGCTTTAAGACCGATTTTGACGGGACGTGAAAATCCATCGTCCGTAGCTTTTATAATAGGACCGGAGGGCGGTTTTGACCATGATGAGATTGAAAAAATCACCCAAAACGGTATACCGACGGTTTCACTCGGTAGGAGAATTTTGCGCACCGAGACGGCGGGTGAGGCTGTTTTGTCGATGATTATGTATGAAATCGGTGATATTAACGGATAAATATATTGTCAAACTGCGTATCGCCTGATTGGGCGGTACGTTTTATGTATGTTGATGAGGCACAAATCATGAATAAATTTGAACTTGTATCGGAATTCCGCATGTCGGGCGATCAGCCTCAGGCAGTGGAAAAACTGACAAACGGTATAAAAAAAGGTATGAAATATCAGACCCTGGTGGGAGTTACCGGTTCGGGAAAAACTTTCACTATGGCGAATATCATAGCGCAGGTGAATAAACCTACGCTGGTTTTGGCGCATAACAAAACGCTGGCGGCCCAGCTTTGCAGTGAGTTTAAAGAATTTTTTCCTAACAATGCGGTGGAATTTTTTGTGTCGTATTATGACTATTATCAGCCGGAGGCGTACATTGCTTCCTCCGACACTTATATAGAAAAGGATTCCGCGGTTAATGATGAAATTGATGAGCTCCGCCACAGCGCCACTTTTGCACTTTTTGAACGAAAGGATGTAATCATAGTTTCGAGCGTTTCCTGCATATACGGCTTGGGAGACCCGGAGGATTATCAGAATTTAATGCTTTCCTTAAGAGTGGGAATGGTAAAGGATCGGGAAGATGTTCTTAAAAAGCTTGTGGACATGCAGTATGAAAGGAATGATATAAATTTTGTAAGAAATAAATTTCGTGTGCATGGTGATGTCTTGGAAATTTTTCCCTCCAATAACGGAGAAAATGCTGTCCGCGTGGAATTTTTCGGGGATGAAATTGACAGAATCGCCGAGGTAAACGTAACAACGGGCGAAATTGTCGGAACCAGAAATCATGTCGTAATTTCTCCGGCATCTCACTATGTTACAACAGGTGAAAAAATGCAGATAGCGATTGCCGCAATTTTGGAAGAGCTCTCCGAGAGAATAAGATTTTTTAAGGAAAACGATATGCTCATTGAGGCACAGCGAATAGAACAGCGAACAATGTACGATGTGGAAATGCTTCAGGAAATAGGGTTCTGCCAGGGAATAGAAAATTATTCGCGGCTGATAAGCGGAAGAAAGCCCGGTTCCGCACCTTATACATTGTTGGATTATTTCCCGGATGATTTTTTGATGTTTATTGATGAGTCGCATGTTACGGTATCTCAGGTAAGAGCAATGTATAACGGTGACAGGGCAAGAAAGGAATCGCTTGTGAGATACGGATTCCGCTTGCCGTCGGCATTTGACAACAGACCGCTTAAATTTGATGAATTTGAAAAACGAATAAATCAGGTGATTTTTACCTCGGCAACGCCGGGAGATTATGAAAAGGAACATTCAGAGGCATTTGCCGAACAGCTCATCCGTCCTACGGGACTTCTGGACCCTGAAATTTCCATACGACCGATTGAACATCAAATAGATGATTTGATTGCGGAAATAAACATGCGGGCTGCACGGCAGGAACGCGTTTTGGTAACAACACTGACAAAAAAGATGGCGGAGAATTTGACCGACTATCTGCGTGAAATGGGTATTAAAGTAAAATATATGCATTCCGAAATCAAGACTATAGAGCGGACGGAGATTATACGTGATTTGCGTATGGGAAAATTCGATGTGCTGGTCGGAATAAATCTTTTGAGGGAGGGACTTGACCTCCCCGAGGTATCTCTTGTGGCGATTTTGGATGCGGATAAGGAAGGCTTTTTAAGAAGCGAAACTTCCTTGATACAAACTATAGGGCGAGCCGCACGAAACGAGCACGGTCAAGTTATAATGTATGCGGATAACATAACTGGTTCAATGCAGAGAGCGATTGATGAAACAAACAGGCGACGCGGTTTGCAGGATGAATTCAACAAGGAGCATGGAATCGTTCCGCGCACCGTTCGAAAGGAAATACGTGAAATAATCGAATCGGTGAAATCGGTAGAGCCGGAAAGCGCGGCATACGATGATACGGATTACGAAATGATGCTTGAAAATCTTAAAGACGAGATGCTTGTGGCGGCGGAAAAGCTGGAATTCGAAAAGGCGGCGGAGCTTCGCGACAGGATAAAACATTTAAAAGAAAAGTTGGGTGTAAAATGAATAATTATATAACCGTCAAAGGTGCAAAGGTGCACAATCTTAAAAATATTTCGGTGAAAATTCCGAGGGAAAAGCTGGTTGTTTTAACAGGGCTTTCTGGCTCGGGAAAAAGCTCTCTCGCGTTTGATACAATTTATGCCGAGGGACAGAGAAGATATGTGGAATCACTGTCATCATACGCAAGACAGTTTTTGGGACAGATGGAAAAACCGGATGTTGAAAGTATTGAAGGACTTTCGCCGGCAATAAGCATTGACCAGAAAACAACCTCCAAAAATCCGCGTTCAACCGTCGGAACGGTTACCGAAATCTATGACTATCTGCGTCTTTTGTATGCAAGGGTAGGTATACCTCATTGCCCGAAATGCGGCAAGGAGGTTAAAAGACAGACGGTTGACCAAATAGTTGACAGGATTATTTCACTTCCCGAGGGAACGAGAATACAGATTTTGGCACCGGTAATCCGCGGTAAAAAGGGTGAACACAAAAAGGTGTTCGAAAACGCTAAAAAATCGGGCTATGTGCGCGTAAAGGCGGATGGCATACAGTATGACCTTTCGGAAAAAATAAAACTTGAAAAAAACAAAAAGCATAATATAGAAATCGTAATAGACAGATTGATTGTTCGGGATTCAGTTTCAAAGAGATTGAGCGATTCTTTGGAAAATGCGCTGGCTCTTACCGGCGATGTTGTTATGGCGGAAATTGTCGGAGGAGAAACCTTAAGCTTCAGCCAAAGTTATGCCTGCGATGATTGCGGAATAAGTTTAAGCGAGCCTGAGCCGAGAAGTTTTTCTTTTAATAATCCTTACGGTGCATGCAGTTGCTGCAGCGGATTGGGTATACTTCAAAAGGTTGACCCGGAGCTGTTGATAACGGATGAAGAAAAAACTATATTTGATGGCGCGATAAGCTGTTCCGGCTGGGCGGCACCCGGCATTGCGGACAGCATGGCACATATGTATTTCAGGGGGATTTTGGAACATTACGATGTTGACCTTGATACAAAATGGAAAGATTTGCCGGATGAAGTTAAGGATACAATTTTATTCGGCACAAAGGGCGAAAAGTTTGAGTTTCGGTATACACGAAACTACGGAAGCGGAACCTTTAAGGCGGTGTACGAGGGTGTCGCAAACAATCTCGAAAGAAGATATCACGAAACAAGCTCGGAATATTCAAAAGGCGAGATAGAAAAATTCATAAATGAATCGGTCTGCCCGAAATGCCACGGAGCAAGGCTTAATGAAGAAATTCTTGCCGTAACGATAAACGGTATCAATATATATGAACTTATCTGTATGTCGGTAAAAGAGGAAATGGAGTTTGTTTCGGGGCTTAAATTGACCGAAAGAGAGATGTTTATAGCGGCTCCGATTATCCGAGAGATTAAATCGCGTCTGCAGTTTCTGCTTGATGTGGGACTTGAATATCTTACTCTTTCTCGCTCCTCGGGTACACTCTCGGGCGGAGAAGCTCAGCGAATCAGATTGGCAACGCAAATAGGTTCCGGACTTATGGGAGTTTTGTACATTCTTGATGAGCCGAGCATAGGACTTCACCAGCGCGATAACGACAGGCTTATCGGTACATTAAAACATCTGCGCGATTTGGGTAACACCGTTATTGTGGTGGAACATGACGAGGATACAATGTATGCCGCAGACCATATTGTGGATATAGGTCCCGGTGCGGGAGTGAACGGAGGCGAAGTGATTGCGGAGGGGAATGTTGAGGAAATCAAGGCGTCGGAACGGTCGCTTACGGGTCAGTATCTCAGCGGAAGAAAGAAAATCGAGGTCCCGAAAACAAGAAGAAAACCTAACGGAAACTTGGAAATTTTAGGTGCCGGAGAAAATAACTTAAAAAATATAAATGTTAAAATTCCATTGGGAGTGTTTACTTGTGTAACGGGAGTTTCGGGCTCGGGAAAAAGTTCGTTGGTAAATGAAATTCTTTATAAAACACTTGCAAAAAAACTGAACCGTGCTTCAACTCATCCGGGTAAATACAAAAAGATAAAGGGGACAGAAAATCTTGATAAGATAATAAATATAGACCAATCGCCGATAGGAAGAACGCCGCGCTCAAACCCGGCAACTTATACGAATGTGTTTAACGATATCAGAGAAATATTTGCCGCTACAGCCGAGGCTAAGGTTCGCGGATACAAACCGGGAAGATTCAGCTTCAATATTAAGGGCGGACGATGCGAAGCCTGTGCCGGTGACGGTATAGTGAAGATTGAAATGAACTTCCTTGCCGATATATATGTCCCCTGTGATGTATGCAAGGGCAAACGATATAACCGCGAAACTCTTGAAGTGAAATACAAGGGAAAAAATATATATGAGGTTCTTGATATGACGGTGGATGAGGCTGTTGAATTTTTCAAGAATATCCCGAAAATAAAGCGTAAAATCGAGACACTGCAAATGGTAGGTCTGGGATACGTGAAGCTTGGACAAAGCTCTACAACACTTTCGGGAGGAGAAGCACAGCGCGTAAAACTTGCAACGGAACTTTCAAAAAGAGGGACAGGAAAAACGATTTACGTTTTGGATGAACCGACGACGGGACTTCATACGGCGGACGTACACAAGCTGGTCAATGTTTTACAACAGCTTGTGGATGCGGGAAATACGGTTGTTGTGATAGAACACAATTTGGATATGATTAAAACCGCCGACTACATCATAGATTTGGGTCCTGAGGGAGGCAGTGCCGGAGGAGAGATAGTGGCAGAGGGAACTCCTGAGGAAGTAGTAAGATGTGAAAAATCATATACGGGAAAATATTTGAAAAAGTATCTTGAGAGGTAAATGATGTTTGACTTATGTTTGTTTGATTTGGACGGAACTTTAACCGACCCGAGGGAAGGAATTACCAATTGCGTAAGATACGCATTGGAGAGTTTTGGCATAGAAGAAAAGAATGAAAATGTTCTTTTGAGGTTCATAGGACCGCCTCTTGTGGATTCTTTCCGCACAATTTACGGATTTTCGGATGCGGATTCCAAAAGAGCGGTGGAAAAGTACCGCGAACGTTTTTCCGATATCGGCATATTCGAAAATACGGTTATGGATGGCGCACATGATATTTTAAAGCGGTTAAAGGAGAACGGAAAATCCGTTGCGCTTGCTACGTCAAAGCCGTATGTGTATGCGGAAAAAATTGTGCGCAAATTCGAAATGGATAAATATTTCGATTATGCGGTGGGGTCGGAGCTGGACGGTACACGA
>CAYMBZ010000028.1:18735-19358 GCA_964388835.1 uncultured Lachnospiraceae bacterium | reverse complement strand
TTTGTATATCTTGTCATAGCGATACGGGCTGCTTCAATCTGTCTTGAAGTAATCCAACTCGGCTCCAGAGCCTGCAAACCGTACTCACCGTTTGATACAACGTTGCCGCGTGTTGCCTTACCCTTCATTCTGCCGCGCATTACTTTTCTGTATTTAACTCTTTTCGGTAATAACATTATCTGTTGCCTCCCTTCGCTTTACGGTCCGGTCTTGGCTTTCTCGGCTGTCTTTCCTCTCTCTTTGGTGCAGACTCGGCTAAAACCTCGCCCTTGTAAATCCAAACCTTAACGCCGAGAATACCGTAGGTTGTTGCAGCTTCCGCAAAACCGTAATCAATATCCGCTCTCAATGTCTGAAGCGGAATTGTACCCTCGTGATACTGCTCTGTTCTTGCGATTTCAGCACCGCCGACACGGCCTGATACAGCAGTCTTGATACCCTTGATACCGCATCTCATTGCTCTTCCCATAACCTGCTTCATTGCACGTCTGAAAGAAATTCTCTTTTCGAGCTGTGCAGCAATGTTTTCAGCAACCAACTGCGCGTTTGTATCAGGATTTTTAACTTCCATGATATTAACGTTTACGCTTCTTCCGGTCATCTTCTCAAGCTGTGCTTTCAAT
>CAYMBZ010000028.1:0-18725 GCA_964388835.1 uncultured Lachnospiraceae bacterium | reverse complement strand
CACTGCTTGATGTAAGCTTTTCAATCTGTGCCTTAAGCTTGTCGATTTCAGCCCCGCCCTTTCCGATAACAAAGCCCGGCTTTGCAACATAAAGAGTTACGTAAATCTTGTTCTGCTTTCTTTCAATCACAATCTTTGCAACTCCTGCGTCATAGCAAGCCTTTTTGACAAACTTTCTTATATTGTAATCTTCAACCAACTGGTCTCCGAATTCCTTTTTACCGGCAAACCACTTAGAATCCCAATCCTTAATAACTCCGACTCTAAGACCGTGCGGATTAACTTTTTGTCCCATAGGATTAACCTCCTTTTTAGATTATTCTTTTTCCTTCAATACCAAAGTGATATGGCTTGTTCTCTTCAGAATTCTGAATGCTCTTCCCTGAGCTCTCGGCTGTACTCTCTTAAGAGTAGGTCCCTGTGTTGCATAACACTCAGCAATGTAAAGCTTTGAAGCATCCATTCCGAAGTTGTTTGTTGCGTTAGCCATAGCTGACTTTAATAATTTTTCAAGATGTTCGCTTGCAGCCTTTGGAGTGTTCTTCAAAATACCCATTGCATAAGCTGCATCCTTACCTCTGATAAGGTCAAGAACTATTTTTACTTTTCTCGATGATATACGAGCGTATTTTACACTGGCACGTGCTTCCATAAATGGAATCCTCCTTTCAAGTTTTAGGATTTATATTTTTTAATATAAGTTCATAAAACATATTCGCATGCAGTACGGCACGAGGAGTTCGTACCGTTCCGGTTTCAAACAGTTTTAATTATCTAGATGTTTTAGCTCCAACGTGGCCTTTGAATGTTCTTGTAGGAGCAAATTCGCCCAGTCTGTGTCCTACCATGTCCTCGCTGATAAATACCGGAACATGTTTTCTTCCGTCATGAACGGCAATTGTATGTCCGACCATTTCAGGGAAGATTGTAGAAGCTCTTGACCAAGTCTTTATAACCTTTTTTTCGTTTGCGGCGTTCATTGCATCGATTCTCTTCATCAAACGCTCTTCGACGAAAGGTCCTTTTTTAAGTGATCTACCCATTATGAATTCCTCCTTTATTATTTAGCGTTTCTTCTCTTAACGATAAACTTATCAGTCTTATTCTTATGCTTTCTTGTCTTAAGACCAAGAGCAGGCTTACCCCAAGGAGTAACCGGTGCCGGACGACCGATAGGAGATTTACCTTCACCACCACCGTGCGGGTGATCATTCGGGTTCATTACAACGCCTCGTACTGTAGGTCTCCAGCCCATGTGACGCTTTCTGCCGGCTTTACCGATAGAAATGTTTTCGTGTTGCTGGTTTCCGATCATTCCGATTGTTGCCTTACATTCAAGACGAACCATTCTTACTTCGCCCGAAGGAAGTCTAACCTGTGCGTACTTACCTTCCTTTGCCATAAGCTGTGCGGAAGTACCTGCTGAACGAACCAGCTGAGCACCCTTGCCCGGATACAACTCAATGTTGTGGATAAGTGTACCTACAGGAATGTCCTTTAAGAACAATGCGTTACCCGGCTTAATATCTGCGCCCTCGCCCGAAACAACAACATCGCCGTCTGTCAAGCCCTGCGGAGCAATAATGTAAGCCTTTGTACCGTCTTCATACTGAATAAGAGCGATATTTGCCGAACGATTCGGATCATACTCGATACCGATAACTGTTGCCGGCATTCCGTCTTTCTGTCTCTTGAAGTCGATAATTCTGTATTTTCTTCTGTTACCGCCGCCTCTGTGACGAACAGTAATTCTACCATATGAATTTCTGCCTGCGTTCTTTTTCTTTGAAGCCAAGAGTGAACGTTCCGGCTCAAACTTTGTGATTTCAGCAAAGTCGGAAACTGTCATATGTCTTCTCGCAGGAGAGGTAGGCTTAAAACTTCTGATAGCCATTATACTTTCCTCCTATTAACTATTAATTACATTTCAAAGAACTCGATTGTCTTTGAACCCTTTGCGAGGGTTACGATAGCCTTTTTGAAAGAAGCTCTTCTGCCTTCATAGCGGCCCATTCTCTTAAGCTTGCCTGTAACATTGATTGTGTTTACAGCGGCAACCTTAACGCCGAAAACTTCTTCTACGGCTTTTTTGATCTCTATCTTATTGGCAGATGTCGGTACTTCAAAGGTGTACTTTTTGATTTCGTTACCCTCTTTATCGAATGTAACCTCCATGCTACGCTCAGAGATGATTGGCTTTCTGATAATATCGTGTGCGAATTTCATTAGCGGAGCACCTCCTCAATCTTAGCCACAGCTTCTTTTGAAACGATGAACTTGTCATGCTTCAAAACCTCATAAGTGTTCAATACATCAACATATGTCGGTGTAACACCCTTGATATTTCTTGCTGACTTGTAAACGTTTTCATCACACTGAGCTGTAACGATTAATGCCTTTGAGTCGATTTCCATACCCTTAAGCATTTTTGCAATAACAGCGGTCTTGATTTCATCCATCTTCAAATCTTCAACCACATAAATTTCATAAGCCTCGTACTTAGCAGCCAAAGCTGACTTAAGTGCAATCTTTTTAAGCTTTTTGTTTATATTGTATCTGTAATCGCGTGGCTTAGGTCCGAGCGCTACGCCGCCACCTGTCCACTGCGGAGCACGGATACTTCCCTGTCTTGCACGTCCTGTGCCCTTTTGTCTCCAGGGCTTAATGCCGCCGCCACGTACTTCGGTACGGGTTTTGGTGGACTGTGTGCCTTGTCTCTGGTTTGCCAAATAGTTTGTAACTACCGTATGCAATACCGATTTATTCACTTCAGCGCAGAAAATGCTATCGGAAACTTCCATAGAGCCAGTTTTTACGCCTTCCATGTTATATACAGCAACTGTTGCCATATTCTATTCCTCCTTTCCGAACTCCCTTACGCTTTAACACTGTTTCTGATTGTAACAAGTCCACCCTTATTGCCCGGAATTGCGCCCTTAACGAGGATGAGCTCGTTTTCTGCATCAACCTTGACAATTTCAAGATTCTGAACGGTAACCTTTACAACACCCATATGTCCCGGAAGCTTCTTGCCCTTCATAACTCTGCCCGGGTTTGAACATGCGCCCATTGAACCTGAGCCTCTGTGATATCCCGAACCATGAGACATAGGACCTCTGTGGAGTCCCCATCTCTTCATCGGGCCGGCAAAACCTTTACCCTTTGAAATACCGGAAACGTCAACCTTTTCACCGGCTTCAAATATGTCAGCCTTGATTTCGTCTCCTACCGAAAGAGCAGATGTGTCTTCCAATCTTAATTCTCTCAAATACTTTTTGCAAGCAACATTTGCCTTAGCAAAGATGCCTTTCATCGGCTTATTGAGCGATTTTTCCTTTACATCGCCGAAGCCTACCACTACAGAATTGTAACCATCGGTTTCAATAGTCTTTGACTGAACCACCGTGCAAGGACCCGCCTTAACAACAGTAACCGGAATTACCTTTCCGTCTTCAGCAAAAATCTGAGTCATACCCAGCTTTGTGCCCAAAATTGCTTTTTTCATGTTTTTCATCCTTTCTTACAGTTATTGGTTCCCGCAAAAGCACTCGGGAACTTGACCTGCATCATAGCCTGCCGGCTACTGCATTTCGGAGATTTGCTTATTTTTGGATGACGTCGAATTCAACGCCTGCCGGCAAATCGATTTTGAATAACGCTTCCATGGTTTTTGCACCCGGAACAACGATATCAATAAGTCTTTTGTGAGTTCTTCTTTCAAATTGCTCACGAGAATCCTTGTACTTATGAACAGCACGCAGGATTGTAATAACTTCCTTATCTGTCGGAAGCGGAATAGGTCCTGAAACCTTAGCACCCGTTCTCTTTGCAATCTCAACGATTTTTTCAGCTGACTGATCCAGTACAGCATGGTCATAAGCTTTAAGCTTGATTCTGATTTTTTGAGTTGCTGCCATGTTTTTTCCCTCCTATAAAATTAATTGGCTTGTGGGCGTATCTTGTACGCTCAACACTTGCACGACAGCCGCGATATTTTTTCAACATCGCCGGGTGTTTCCATAATCACCCAAAATAAAACCCGAACTGTCCCAAACCGGACATCCGGGGTAATCCTACCGCAAAAGTACACAACTCAAGCTTATTACCGGACATAAAAATCCCGTAATGCTTCATACTTATGCAGCGTGACCTGTCGCCCGGTTTCATGAATCGGACATTCTCCACGGAAAAACCGAGCTCATGCAGCTCGCAACCTCCCGCTTCATCGTTTGTCAAGTGTCACAACGTTATAATTATACACTATTTTTTCTGTTTTTTCAATACTTTTGCTTTAATTTGTATTATAAAATATTTAACAAACTTTTCTTTCGTTTATCGCTTTATTTTGTGCATATTTACATGCATAGGGGAGCCGTACAATCGACTCCCCATCTTTATGTGATACATATTAAAATATCTTCATTCGGTGATTTTTTATTATATTCTTGCCACGCCCGACTTTCTTGCCGCATCGGCAACCGACACTGCTACCGCCTTGCCCACGCGTTCGTCAAAAGCTTTCGGAATTATGTAAGTTTCGCAGAGCTCGCTATCCTCCACCAATCCCGCAATTGCATAAGATGCCGCCATCTTCATCTCCTCGTTAATATCACTTGCGCGCACATCAAGAGCCCCGCGGAATATGCCCGGAAATGCAAGAACATTATTAATCTGGTTTGGGAAATCGCTTCTTCCCGTTCCCACAACTCTCGCACCCGCTTCCAGCGCTTCATCAGGGAATATTTCCGGCGTGGGATTTGCCATCGGGAAAACAATTGCATCCTCCGCCATAGATTTCACCATGTCTTTTGAAACTATGTCCGGTGCGGATACTCCTATAAACACATCCGCTCCCTTCAATGCATCGGCAAGAGTTCCCGTTATCACGTCAGGATTTGTCAATTCTGCAAGTTCCTTATGTTCGGGAGATAAATTTTCAATTCCTTTTGCAATGATGCCGAACTTATCGCACATTATCAGATTTTTAACTCCAAGTTTCAAAAGATGCATGCCGATTGCCGTTCCGGCAGAGCCGGCTCCGTTAATAACGCATTTAATTTCGGAAATATTCTTTTTAACAAGCTTCAACGAATTAAGCAGTGCCGCCGCAACAACGATTGCGGTTCCGTGCTGGTCATCATGAAAAACCGGTATATCGCACCTTTCTTTCAGCTTTTTTTCAATCTCGAAACATCTGGGTGCGGAAATATCTTCAAGGTTAATACCGCCGAAGCTTCCGGAAATATTGTATATGGTGTCTACTATTTCATCCACATCTTTCGATTTTACGCACAGTGGGAACGCATCCACATCCGCAAACTCTTTAAAAAGAACGCATTTTCCCTCCATAACCGGCATACCCGCCTCCGGGCCTATATCTCCCAATCCCAAAACAGCCGTACCGTCCGTAATAACCGCAACCAAATTTCTGCGGCGGGTAAGCTCGTATGACTTGCTGATATCCTCCTTGATTTCAAGGCAAGGCTGTGCAACACCGGGTGTGTATGCAATTGACAAATCCTCGCTGTTTTTTACTCTTACCCTTGATGTTACCTCTATTTTACCGTTCATGTCGTAATGAAATTTAAGTGATTTTTCTTTAATGTCCATTTTTTCCTCCGTTTTCTAAAATGATTCTATATTAAGATGTGCTCCGGTAATGGCAACCAGTGCAACCTGTGTTCCCACATCATCCGTTATATCTATTTCATAAAAGCAGTTTCGCTTTCCGTCCTTTATCAATCTGCTCTCGCCGCAAAGAACCTTACCTTTCGGCGAACTCAAATGACTTATCTGGCTCACGACCGAAACCGTTATAGGCTGTTTAAAATTCGTTGAAACCGCAAAAACAAAATCCGCCAAAGTAAACATAACTCCGCCCATAACATGCCCGACAGCATTTTTGTGCCGTTCGTCTATAACAAGGCTACACTTTGCATAATTTTTACCCACCGCCTCAATTTCTATTCCGGTAGCCTCTGTTGCGTATTTGTCTCCCGAGAAAAACTTTCTTGCTTCTTCAAGCTCGCTCATTGCCGAACTCCGTCCTTTCATTTTGTGTCCTCTTCATTGTTACATTCCACTGCCGCAATTTTTTCAAAAAATTCGAACATTTCCGGATTGACCTTTTTAAGCGCTACCACTCTACCGTTTTCATTCAAAAAGCAGTGTGTACTCTCACCCGTGGCATGCAATGCGCCCGTTTCGCAATCTGTCACCGTATATGCAAATTTGTGCCGTGAATTTTTGTATTCCTTAAGACTCACGTTTATCTTGACCTTTTGCCCGAAAAATACCGGCTTTTTGTATCTGCACGAAACCGACACCACCGGACATATACATCCGCTTTCTTCGAATTTATCATACGGATAACCGTACTTTTCCATATAATCCAGGCGCGCCTCTTCAAACCACCTTATATAGTTCGAATGGTGCACAAACCCCATTTTGTCGGTTTCATAATAGTTTACTTTACGCAAATATTCCTGCATATTTTCCTCCGTAATGTCTCGTATAACAATTTTTTGTATTTTATTCCGATTTTATGCGGCAATATATGTTTTCTCACAAAATCCCAAACAGTGATTGCCCGATTGTCAAAAGTCTGTTTTATTGTCTTACCCGAAAAAACGCACCTCATCCGTATATATCGCTGTCCGCAAAAATATCCTTGCCGGCTCCCGCCTTTGTATTCTTATGAGTGAGCAACCACTCAAAGACCTCACAGTTGCCGTACGTATCGCTCCACGCGTCATGCTGATTATTCGGATAAAGCGTGAGCTTTGCATTTCCCCCGCAATTATTCACCGCTTCAACCATTTTTACCGATTCCTCCGGTTTTACCACAAGATCCTTTTCTCCGTGAAACGCCCATACCGGCACATTTTCAAGCCGTGCCGCGTTCCAGTACATTCCCCCTCCGCAGATTGGTACAATCGCGGCAAACACCTCCGGCAGGCTCATTGCAAGCTGCCATGTAGCGTAACCGCCCATACTCGGTCCCATCAGATAAATTCTTTCTTTATCAGCAAATACTTCGCCGGCTATCTTCAGTGCCAAGCCTTTTAATCTCTCGAATATGTCAAACCATGTGTTGGTTGAACACTGCGGCGCAACCGTGATAAACGGAAAATTCAAATACTTTTCGGTAATTTTAAAATAAGGATTGGTAAGTACCGTATTAACGTCGTCTCCTCTGCTTCCCGCACCGTGCAACAAAATGATTACGGGATATTTCTCACCGGCTTTGTAATTATCCGGATACTTTACCGCATATTTAATTTCTTCAAGCTGTGAAAATTCAATTCTCATATCCTTGCCTTTCTTTAATATTCAAAAAGATTCATTATTTTTCTCCAATTATTATACCACCATTTCGAAAAAAATCAAGTGATTTGTGCTTTCGCCGCTCAAATTTCACATAAAGTTTTCAAATATAAAAGGTGAAAAACATCTCTCACGTCTTTCACCTTTTATTTCCCCACTATTTTTGTTTTCTTTCCTCAACCATTTTTACGAACCACTCAACCATTGCCGGGTCGGTATGCGAGAAAAACGCACTTTTTCCGGTATCAAGCGTTGAAATTCTATTCATATCTTCACCTGACAACTCAAAGTCAAACGCATCAAGGTTTTCTTTCATTCGCTCGATATGCGTTGTTTTGGGAATAACCGCAATGCCTCTTTGAATATGCCAGCGAAGCATTACCTGCGCCGTTGTTTTGTTGTATTTTTTGCCGATTTCTTTCAGCACATCATCCTCAAACATGTTTCCCCTTCCTTCACCGAATGGCGCCCAAGCCTCCGCCAGAACTCCGTACTTTTCAAGCCACGCAAGCTGTTCGTTTTGCTGATGATACGGATGTATTTCTATCTGATTAACCGCAGGTGTAATCTCCGCAAAGGATGATATATCCACCATTCTGTCCGTATAAAAATTCGAAATTCCAATCGCGCGGATTTTCTTTTCCTTATACAATTCCTCCAATGCCCGATACGCTCCGTAAACATCTGAAAACGGCTGATGCAGGAGACACATATCAAGATAATCCGTTCTTAACTTTTCCATGGATTTCATTACCGAGTGCCTTGTTTCCTCATACCCGTAATGCTCAATCCATACTTTTGTGGTCAGAAAAATATTCTCTCTCCCAACTCCCGATTTTTCAATGGCACTGCCGACCTCTTCTTCATTAAAATAACTCTGCGCGGTATCTATCGCACGATACCCCGTCTTGATTGCATCAAGCACACATCTTTCACATTCCTCTTTTGTTACCTGATACACTCCATAGCCGAGAATAGGCATTTTTACCCCATTGTTAAGTGTAACATATTCCATTTTGTTTCCACAACCTTTCCGCACAAAAACCGCACGCATGCGGCTGTTCATGTCAAATTTCCGTTATACGTTTTTACCCATTTCATAAGCTTCGATTATTTTGTCAGTGCCGCTTACCGTTCCCTTTTCATAAACTCCGTTTCCGATAATAACTCCCTTCTCCTTCGCTCCGTTGACGCAATCCGCATAACCTCTGAAGCATGAAAGAGTCGTGTCGGCAGAGGCAAGTTCCTCATCCGCCATGGTTACAATATAGTAAAACTCTTTATTTTCAACCTCAAGCCAACGTGCAACCGTCCTGTCGATAACCGCCTTGAGCTGTGCGTCTATCGAATAAAAGTAAACCGGGCTTGCCATTACCAAAACATCCGCATTAATCATTTTTTGCAGAATCTACGCCATATCATCTTTAAACACACATTCTCCGCCGCTTTCTTTACAACTGTAACATGCGGCGCACGGAGCTACCTTTTTTTCAGAAACTCGAATTTTTTCCACTTCATTTCCCGCATCCTTTGCGCCTTTTGCGAATTCATCGCATAAAATATCGGAATTTCCGCCGCATCTCGGGCTTCCCGATAAAATCAATACCTTTTTGCTCATTTTTCTCCTCCTTGACTTTCTCCGCATTTAATGCTAAACTATGATTAAACTTCAACTACATTATACAACTTAAAGCTAACTTTAAGTCAAGACCTTTTTTAATAAGGAGAAAAAAATATGTTCTATACAGTAGGCGAAACCGCCAAAATTTTTAACATCGCACCATCCACCCTGCGTTACTATGACAAAGAAGGATTGCTTCCGTTTGTTAAACGCTCGGGAGGCGGAATACGTATGTTTCAGGAAAGTGACTTCAATTGGCTTTACATTATTGAGTGTCTGAAAAAATCCGGTCTGTCGATAAAGAATATAAAGCATTACATCGACTTATCGGAAAAAGGCGACGAAACAATCGACGAAAGGCTTGACCTTTTTCGCAAACAGCGAGAAAAGGTGGCAAAACAAATGGAGGAGCTTAAAGCTACATTGGATACTCTCGATTACAAATGCTGGTATTACCAAACCGCAAAATCGGCGGGAACAACCGCTGTCCCGCAAAATATGTCAATTGACGAAATACCAAAAAACCTCCGTCCGGTAAAAGAAAGTATGAATCGATTGCGCAATACATTTAAAGCTTAAACTCAGGATACAAAATGATACCCCAAAAAATGTTAAACTTTTTTTGGGTATCAAAACTATAATTATTCCTCCGAATAATTTTCACTCCATTTTGCAAGTTCGCAAAACACCGGCAAAAGTGCTCTGCCCTTTTCCGTCAGCGAATACTCAACGTGAGGAGGAATTTCATTACAACGATAATTGTCAAATCATTAAAACGGTGCATCTGAATCGTTCTCCGGTTTTATAATTCATAAAAACTGTTGTTTGAGGTGATTTTATATGTGGTTTATATTTGCGATTTTGTCCGCAGTTTTTGCGGCGCTGACCTCCATATTGGCAAAGATTGGAATTGACGGGGTCAATTCCACCCTTGCAACGGCTGTGAGAACCGTTGTTGTTCTTGCCATATCTTGGGGAATGGTTTTCATCACCGGCACGCAAGGCGGGATTTGGGATATACGTAAAAAGAGCTGGATTTTTCTGATTTTGTCCGGAATCGCAACCGGCACTTCATGGTTGTGCTACTACAAGGCTCTCCAAATCGGTGAAGCCTCAAAGGTTGTTCCCATCGATAAATTAAGCGTAATCGTCACGTTGCTTTTGGCATTTGTTTTTCTTCACGAAAAATTCACCGCAAAATCACTGATTGGTTGTATTTTGATAACTTTGGGGACAATTCTTACCACGATGTGATTTTGGCATACAATATCTGCTCATAACTTTAAATCACAAAACTGCGGTTGCAACACTGTCATCCACAGTTTTTGTATATCTTCATATAATTACAACAGGTAAATTTGTCTGTTTTCGCATATTTTCCGCAAACGGTTTCAACACGGATTTTTTCAAAAACTCCGTATTTTTATATTCTTGAATTCCGCTCAATTGTTGAGCTTTTGAAATCCCCAGCGGATGATACGGTTCCAAATGTATTGCCTCAACATTGCTGAGCTTATTCGCCAGCTTTGCTATTTCGCAAAAATGTCGTTCGAAAAGATTTACTTCGGGAATAATCGGACATCGCAAAACAATTTTCCCTCCGACTTCGTCAAGCAATTCCAAATTTTTAAAGATTATTTCATTCGAAACACCTGTGTATTTCATATGTTCTTCCTTTGAAAAAAGTTTAATGTCATATAACCACAAATCAGTATATTCATTAATCACACTCAAATCCCTATATGAAAATCCACACGTTTCAAGAGCTGTATTTAAACCACACTCTTTTGCAAGTTTTAAAAGCGTCAGTGCAAAATCGTACTGCATAAGGGGTTCGCCTCCGGATATCGTCAAACCTCCGCCCGACTCTTCATAAAACATTTTATCCCGCATTACGTTGGCAATAATCTCCTCGGTACTCTTTTTCTCACCACATGTTTTCAATGCTTTGGTCGAACAAACTTGGGCACATGCTCCGCACCCCACGCACCGTTTTCGTGAAAAATCATGCACTCCGTTTACAAAAAAATGTCCGTTCTCAGCACAAGCATCAACACATTTTCCACAACCTACGCAAAAATCTTTTTGATAAAGAATCTCCGCTTGTGTATTTTTTGATTCCGGATTATGGCACCAGATGCAATTCAGCGGACAACCTTTCAAAAAAACAACCGTTCGTATTCCCGGACCGTCCGAGGAAGAAAATCGCTGTATATTAAATACTCGTCCTTTACTGTATTTCATGTGCCGACCTTATTATAACCTCTTCCTGCATTTCGCGGGAAAGGCGAACGAAATAATCACTGTAGCCGCCTATGCGAACCACCAAATCACGGTACGCTTCGGGATTTTTCTGTGCCCGCCTTAAAGTGTCATTGTCAACAACATTAACTTGCACTTCAAATCCTCCGCGCTTTAAGTATGTTTTTATAAGCGCTTTCATATTGTTTAATGCACTTACACCAAGCGACGATTTTGCGAATTTTAGATTTACCGCCACCCCTCCGATAAACTTACTGTGATTCCATTTCGTGGAGGAAAGAATTGACGCTGTCGGTCCATTCATTTCTCTTCCCTGGCACGGTCCGGAACCATCCCCCAAAGGAAAACCCGCTTTTCGTCCGTCCGGAGTTGCCGATGTTATCTTTCCGAATTGTTCATGCATAATCCAGCAAAACACGCTCGGAATAAGTTGTGCATTATCGTGCAAACCAATATATTTTTCACATTCCTCGGTTATATGTTCTGTAATTATGCCGTAAAGCATATCTATATCGTCTATATCATTTCCGTATTTCGGAATATTGTTTAATATATGAAGCCTAAGCTCTTCATCACATTCGAAATCGTTATTGGCTATCGCCTTAATTTCGGAAATTGTAAACGTTTTTTCGTCAAATATGAGCGTTTTTAATACATATAACGAATCAACCAAATTTGCCATTCCCACAAATGACGGCATAATCCAATTATACCTTGCTCCACCACATTCAATGTCCATTCCCCGCGCCAAACAATCGTTAACAAAGCACGACAATAACGGATTAATTGTACCTTTTTTACGAATCTCACGGTTTCGCATTTCATTTTCAAAATTTATCTTTATCTGAGCATCCAATACCTCCAAATACTTGTTCATCAACTCATCAAATGAGCTGTACTCACAATCCATCACATCAAGTAACAGCTGAGGCATATTTGTATAGGGGCTTGCTACCCATACATTTGAAGATGCAACCGGCGTTATCTCCACACAGGTGCTATGTATATAATCATGCGCCTGCTCTTTCGGAACCCCATAATAAATCAAACCTTTTGATATAACATCATCATTAAATATTGCAGGATGAGTATATCCTTTTAAAACCATATCGCATGCCTTTTCAAGATATTCTTCCGGCATACCGTTTGTATAACAAAATCCCACAGCAGGATACACCAATCGAATATCCTCAATCACCTGCATACACATATCGGTAAGGTCATTTGCGACAATCTCACCATTTTTATCTCGTCCCCCTACCATATACCCGCTCGAAAGACCGTTGCTCACACGCATATTAATCTGTATTCCCAAGCAATCAAGCAAGAGCTGTGCAAATTCTTTTGTAATTATTTTATCCTTTATATCTCTTTCATAAAAATGAAACAGATACCTGTCAGGATGACCGAGCTGAAACTGTTGATTTACCATTCTGAAAGGATTAAAAGACAAGCAGTAAGTAACAAAATGTGTCGCCTGTACCGCCTCATAAAAACTTTGCGGGGGCTCTGCGGGAACTCTTTTGCATATCTCGGCAATCATTTTCAGCTCATTGCTTCTCAGCTCATCCGTGCATGTCTCGCTCATTTTCAGCGCCAAATCAGCATATGATTCGGAATGTTTTATAACCGCTTCCAAACATCTTTTACAAGATATATAAAACCGTTCCTTGTCCGAATCACATTCTTTTAAATATTGATTTATTTGAGCTATAATTCCGTTAAGCCCTTTTTTCATAATCAACTCATAATCAATCGCCATATGTGAATCTTGACCGCAAAAATAGGGTTCGCGGCATTTAAACGCATTGACTTTGTACTTTTTATCCCACGCTGTCCTAATCTCATTCGAAACCGGCACATCTCTGCTTCCTACTATCAATTCTCCGTCCGATATTTGAGGAGTAAGGTTTGTAAATGCATAGTAAAATGCCTCTGCGTATCGTAATTCTTCCGATAAATCGCTATTTTGTTCGTATTCCTTATAAAACAAAGTATAGAATTCGATATCCGCATCAAATCGTTCAGGTTCCAAAGCTCTTTTTCTTAATTTTTCAATTCGTTCCATAATATTTCCACCTTTCCGATTGCATTATACAAAATATTATGATATAATAATAGTATGTTTAACTCAAAATAATGTATAATAATCTCATATTTTAGGGGGGGAGTTATGGTCGATATTAAATTTCATTGTGATGAAGAAACAAATTTTAGGCATGGTTTTTCCGCACGTGCATTTACCTATACGGATTATTCAATCGAAATGCATAATCATGATTTTTATGAAGTAAATATTGTTTTAGCCGGAAAAGGTATACATTGTATAGAAAAAAGCAGTTTTTGTATTGTTCCGGGAGACGTTTTTGTAATCTCTCCAATGGTTGCACACGCATATAAAAACACCGAAAACCTTGAAGTTTATCACATTCTGCTAAAAAAAGAATTTATTGAACAAAACAAATCCGAATCGAAAGATGTAACGGGATTTTTGCAGTTTACGGAAATTGAGCCTTTTTTGAGAAACAATTCATCAAATAAATTTTTCCTTCATCTAAGCACCCTGCAACTCATGCAATTAAAAAACGAGTTGAAGTTCATAGACGACAAAGGCTTGTTTTCATGGAAAGAATGTTCATCAATGAAATATCACTGCATTTTGAAACTGATGTATTGGTTTTCATACCTTTTGGACGAACAATTACGTAACAAGAGTAGGTTCTCCGAAACAAAATATGAAATTCAAATTATGGATGTTCTTAAATATATGCACATGCATTACAGCGAAAAAATCACCATCGATGTTTTATGTGAAGTGGCATTTATGTCACGCTCGACTTTTTTACGTACATTCAAAAACTTATGCAATATTTCTCCGATAGAATACCTAAATAACTACAGATGTGAAAAGGCAAGAGAAATGTTATTGAACGGTAAACATTCAAAAACCACAGTTGCACACAGCACCGGATTTTATGACTTATCCCATATGAAAAGGATGTTGAAAAAGTACGTTTCCCATTCTACCGAAAAAACAGTTTCTGTAAATAACGATTGACGCAACGAAAAAACAAAGCAAAAAATTACATGAGAAAACGGAGTGCATACGCACTCCGTAAAAAATTACTTACTCAGAAACTTTTACAACCTCTTTACCATTGTAATAGCCGCAAGCCTTACAAACCTTATGAGGCATTTTAAATTCATGGCAATGCGGACACTCCACAATACCGGGAACTGCAAGCTTCCAATTAGCTCTTCTTTTATCTCTTCTTGATTTAGATACTTTACCCTTAGGTACTGCCATCTTAATCGCACCTCCTATTCAGTATCAGACATATTTTTCATAATTTCGGCTAATTTTTCCCATCTGGGGTCAATAACCTCATCCGCGCAGTTGCAGGAACTATCATTAAGATTTATACCGCAATGGGGACAAAGTCCTTTGCAATCATCACTGCAAAGATATTTTCCCGATAGGTTCATTAAAAAGCTGTTCGTTATCGCTTCCGAAATATCCGCCAAATTCCCCGAATACACAACAACATCCTCATCCTCGGCAAATTCCGCATCCTCGCGGACAAGAATTTCCGAAACCGGGAAAGATATGTCAACCGTCATCGGCTTTGCACATCTTGCGCAACAAGTAGAAAGCTTACCTGTAACGGTAGCCTCCAGCTCCATTGACTTTGTATTGTTCTGTACGGTTCCACAAACAGTGCAAGGACCTTCAAAGATAAAATCCTCACCCAAAAACGTAATTTTCGGCATATCAAAGCACTCGGAAAGCACTAACTTACCGCCGTCATCCTTAATTATGTCGGATAGGTCTATAAGCATAATTATTTAAGCTCAACCTTAGCGCCTGCTTCTTCAAGCTTAGACTTGATTTCTTCAGCTTCTTCCTTAGCAACGCCTGACTTAAGCGGCTTCGGAGCTTCGTCAACAAGTGCTTTTGCTTCCTTAAGACCAAGACCTGTGATTTCTCTTACAACCTTGATTACGTTAAGCTTTGAAGCGCCTGCATCTGCAAGTACAACCTCGAATTCTGACTGCTCAGCAGCTGCTGCGCCGCCTTCTGCTACTGCGCCTGCTACCATTACAGGAGCTGCTGCAGAAACGCCGAATTCTTCTTCCATCATCTTAACCAGCTCTGCTACTTCCAACAATTTTAATTCTTTGATATCATCTAAAATCTTCTGAATGTCTGCCATTTTAATTTCCTCCTAATTAAATAAAATTAAATTACTCTGCGTCTGCAGGTGTTTCTTCCGAAGCTTCCTCAGCTGCTGCCTGCGGAGCCTCATCTGCCGGTGCAGCTTCCTCAGCGGGAGCGTCTGCAACTTCAGCATTCTTCTTTGCGATTAAGTCAGCGATTTCCTCGCCGCCTTCTGCGATTGTGTTAAGCAATCTTACAAGGTCCGAAATCGGAGCATTCAAGCTGCCCATAACCTTTGCAATAAGAGTTTCCTTTGAAGGAGTCTTTGCAAGAGTTGTAAGCTCGTCCATAGACATTACTTTACCGTCCATGAAGCCTGTCTTGATTTCAACCTTATCGTTTTCTTTGGCGAAGTCAAAAAGGATTTTTGCCGGAGCTACCGGATCCTCTGAAACTGCCAATGCCGTCGGGCCGTGAAGTACGCTGTCAAGCTCTTCAAGACCAACCTGGTTTGCCGCTAAACGAAGCAATGTGTTTTTTATAACAAAATATTTAACGCCTGCTGCTCTCAAATCGTTTCTGAGCTTTGTGTCTTCTTCCACGTTAAGACCGCGGTAGTCAACCAAAACGCCTGTCGTTGCGTTATTAAGCACTTCAACAACTTCAGCAACCTGTGCCTTTTTTGCTTCCAAAACCTTTTCGTTTGGCATAATGTCACCTCCTATAAGATTCAATGCCTTTCAAAAAAGAAAGGCTCTTTTTCGTAGACGAAAAGAGCCGTTAGTTATCAAAACTAATTAACACCCTCGGCAGGACTTATCTTTGCGCCTGCTGTCTACGGATTTATTTCCAACTATATTATTATAGCACAGAAATTATAATTTGTCAATATTTTTTTGAAATTCCGACAATTTTCACTGTCGGAATTCATTAACCGAGCTTAGAACCGTTAAGTTTTATTCCGGGGCCCATTGTCGTTGAAACAACAACGCTTCTCAAATACTGACCCTTTGCAGCTGCCGGCTTAGCCTTAACGATAGCGCCCATCAAAGCGTTAAAGTTTTCTGTAAGCTTTTCCTTACCGAAAGATACCTTTCCGATAGGGCAGTGAATAATGTTGTTTTTGTCAACTCTGTATTCAATCTTACCTGCTTTAATTTCGTTTACAGCCTTTGTAACGTCCATTGTTACGGTACCTGCCTTAGGTGACGGCATCAAACCTTTCGGTCCCAAAACTTTACCGAGACGTCCTACAACACCCATCATATCCGGAGTTGCAACAACTACGTCAAAATCAAACCAGTTTTCTTCCTGAATCTTTGTGCAAAGTTCCATTTCGCCAACATAATCAGCGCCTGCAGCCAATGCTTCATCAGCCTTAGGTCCTTTTGCGAAAACCAAAACTCTTGCTGTTTTACCGGTACCGTGCGGAAGCACGATAGCGCCTCTTACCTGCTGGTCTGCGTGTCTTGAGTCAACACCCAACTTAGCATGAAGCTCAACGGTTTCATCAAATTTAGCTTTTGCAGTCTTTGTAGCAAGCTCCAAAGCTTCTTCAACGTCATACAGCTTTGTCTTGTCAACCAGCTTTGCGCTGTCTTGATATTTCTTTCCTCTAAACATATTATTATCCTCCTTATGTGGTCAAGCAAGGCTCCTCGCCTCTCCCACCATATTAATTGCTTTTCTCAGTAATTAATCTTCAACTACTATACCCATACTTCTTGCAGTACCGGCAATCATGCTCATTGCTGCTTCAAGAGAAGCCGCGTTCAAATCAGGCATCTTCTGTTCCGCAATAGCCTTAACGTCGTCCTTTGAAATGGTAGCAACCTTAGTCTTGTTCGGAACACCCGAGCCGCTCTGAATCTTGCATGCCTTCTTAAGAAGAACTGCAGCCGGCGGAGTCTTTGTAACAAATGTAAAGGAACGGTCTGCGTAAACCGTAATAACTACAGGGATAATAAGACCTGCATCCTTCGCTGTTTTCTCGTTAAATTCCTTGGTAAACTGCATGATGTTTACACCGTGCTGACCGAGCGCCGGACCTACAGGCGGTGCCGGAGAAGCTTTACCAGCCGGAATTTGTAGTTTAATATAACCTTCAATTTTTTGTGCCATTTTTGGCCACCTCCTATTATTTCGGGAACTTACTTCCCTTTGTGGTAGATATCGGGCAAAAGCCCTCCCACTGTGTACCAGAGGGATATTTTCAAAACGGAAAATCCGTTTTAAAAAGCTTAGTTGTCAAGTTTCTCAATCTGAGAAAATTCCACCTCAATCGGAGTTTCACGTCCGAACATGGAAACTTTAACCGTAACCTTACGGGTTTCTTTATTGATACTTTCGATTTTACCGGAGAAGCCTTCAAGCGGTCCCGACTTAACATTGACATTATCGCCGACCTCAAGGTCAACATCTGCCATGCGTACCTGTTCTACTCCCATTTTTTCAACCTCTTCGTCGGAAAGAGGAACAGGCTTTGAGCCCGGCCCGACAAAACCGGTAACACCGCGCGTATTTCGAACAACATACCAGGTATCTTCATTCATAATCATTTTTATGACAACATAACCCGGGAATACCTTGCGTTTAACAACCGTTTCTTCGCCGTTTTTTTCTTCGATAACATCCTCCATAGGAACCTCGACAGCTTGGATAAGGTCGCTTATACCGCGGTTTTCTACTGATTTCTCAATATTCGCTTTTACCTTGTTTTCATAACCTGAATATGTGTGAGCCACATACCACATTGCCTCTTCTGCCATAACAATCTCCTCTTAAAATCAATAACTTATCTGTTATCTTACAATAAATGACAGTAATTTTTCAAAACCGACATCAAGCAAAGACAGGATAATAGTTACAATGATAACAAAAGCCAGAATAACTATGGTGTTGTGAAAAAGCTGATTTTTTGAAGGCCATGAAACCTTTTTCATCTCAGACTTAGTTTCTCTGAAGAACTTAAGCGCTTTGTTTTTCTTTGAAGCGGTGTTCTTATTTTCAGCCATAATATTTCTCCTTATCTTACTTTGTTTCTTTGTGAAGTGTGTGCTTTCTGCAGAACTTACAATACTTGTTCATTTCCAATCTGTCCGGGTCATTCTTCTTGTTTTTCATAGTATTATAATTTCTCTGTTTGCATTCCGAACATGCCAATGTAATCTTTACTCTCATGGTTACACCTCCGTCTGTAGTTATAAAATTATGGGTAAAGCCTGTCCTTTCTTCCACATTGTTATACGCAAAAAAAAAGAACCTACCTCTTAGCTAATTCATTATATCACCCCCACATCAAAATGTCAAGCTTTTTATTAAATAATTTAATTTTTTTCTGTAGGTTTACAATAGATG
>CAYMBZ010000027.1:0-19934 GCA_964388835.1 uncultured Lachnospiraceae bacterium | reverse complement strand
CTTTATACAACCGATTTTAGCATTTTTAATATATCTTGTCAAGAAAAGTTTACATTTTGTTCATACACTTTCGCTTAATAGGTATTATAATATATATATATAGAAAATCTTAGGAGGATTAAATATGTTTGACGAAAATCAATTTGAGACCAATTCCGAATATACAGGCAGCGCAGAACGCATGCCCGCAGAGTCTTCGGATTTTACAGAAAATTCCGCAACCTCGGATTTCAACGAACAAACAGAGTCGCAACCGGAACTTACGGAACCGGAAATTAACCGAGCTGAGTTTGAGAGCGCGGAAAATGAAAAATCAGAATTTGAGCGTGAGCTTGAAAATTATCTCCCCACTCCGGAAAACACGGACAAGCTTAAGAAAAAAACTCCTCAATGGCTGTTCTCCGCAGGTGTTTCCACTGCAGTGTGTATTGTGCTGTTTTTGATATATTCGCTTACTGTTCTACCGTATCTTCGTCCCTCGGCTGTTATATCCTACATTACGTCACAAAACAGTGAAACTACCATCCATGAGGATAGCGAAGATGTAAAGGGTGCATTTGCAAAGATATCGGAAAGCATAGTTACTATCAAAACCAAAGCTTCATACCATAATTTCTTCGGCATTTCTCAAACCACCAACAACGGCTCGGGCTGTATCCTCAGCAGTGACGGATATATTCTGACCAGCAGTTCGCTTATCGGCAATGACGGCGAAACTTCGGTTACACTCGGCAATAATCAAAAATACGATGCCCACCTTGTAGGAGCGGATGATTCCAAGGATATAGCAATAATTAAAATAGATGCAACCGACCTTGTCCCATGTACCCTTGCCGATTCCTCTTCGGTAGGTGTCGGTGACAGTGCTCTTGTCGCTTCCAATCTACTCGGCGGAAATCTCGGTTCCTCCATTACTCGCGGTATAATCTGCGGTGTAAATAACAGCGTTGCTCTTGGTAGCGGCAGTACAATAAATCTTCTGCAAACCGATGCCGCAACAAATTCTTCAAGCTCCGGCGGATGTCTTTTGAATACAAACGGCGATGTTATCGGAATGATTACATACGCGGTTTCTTCAAATAGCGAAAAAATCAGTTTCGCAATTCCGTCAAACGACATTAAAAATGTTGCGGAATCGCTAATAAATACCGGGAACGCGCCCGAGTCACTTATCATAGGAATTACTGGCAGTGATACCGACCATGGCGTGCTTGTTGAAACCGTAATGGATTCAACTCCCGCAAAAAATGCCGGAATTCAAACAGGCGACCTTATTTTGAAGGTAGACGGAACTGCGGTCACTTCAATATCCAATATCAACAAGATACGTGATACCCACAAAAAAGGCGATACAATTAAAATAACACTTTACCGTGACGGGGAAAGCATGGAAGTTGACGTAACTCTCTAAACGACAAATGCACAAAACGTATAGCGGCTTGTGAATATTTCACTTGCGGTTATACGTTTTTTTAGTGCGCCTTATTACGCTTTTTTCGATTGATTTTTATGTTATTTATTAACTATATCCACACGAATGAGTAGGGTGCAATTTCTTCATCCGGTATGGTTTTGTCACCCTCTAACTTTCCGTTAGACTTATAAAAAGCCACAAAACAAATATCCGCCCGCATCGATGTGCCCTAAACAAGTAAAAATCTAACGATTTGGAGGTTGCCCATAGTGGTCGGCATTTCATTATATAAAAGAACTGCACATTTTTTGTGCAGTTCCGATTTTACTTTTTAGTCTTTTTTGCTTCTATCTCAGAAGTTTTCCATGCCGCCCAGAAAGGACTTGCAATGAATATTGAAGTATAAGCACCGATAAGCACACCGACAATCAACGGGAACGCAAAGCTCTTAATCGAGTTTACACCGAAGATATAGAGCAATACAATCGTAATCAATGTTGTAACCGTTGTATTGATTGTTCTGCCGAGAGACTCGGTGATACTGCGGTCAACCACTTCAGCAACAACATGACCTTTTTTTGCATTGAATCCGCGCATATTTTCACGAATTCTGTCAAATACCACGATTGTGTTATTTATGGAATAACCTACAACGGTCAGCATAGCCGCAATGAAAGTAGTGTTAAGCGGTGTATACGAAATCAAATATACAGCCATCATAACAATAACGTTAATTGCAAGAGCGATAACAGCCATAACAGCACTCTTAACTTCAAATCTTATCGCAATGTAAGCCAAAATACAAAGAATTGCAATAAGAGTAAATATCAAGGCTTTTCTCTGTACCTGAGTACCGAAGCTTGCCGATGCGCTGTTCGATGACATAATCGAATCTTCGCCGTACTTTTCTTTGATTACTTCATCCAGCTTTGATTTTGTTTCGTCATCCAGCTCGGACATTTTGACTGTTGCCTGTGTTCCGTCACCGATTTTCTGAACAACCGGAGCGGCAACCTCACCTGCCGTTTCAACGATTAAATCCGCAATTTCCTGATTTTCGAACTGTCCGCCGATATTAATCTGCATTCTGATACCGCCTACAAATTCCGTATCAAAGTTGAATCCGCGAACAAAATACATAACGATTCCCACTGCTATTATAATTATAGGAAGTAATAAAAATTTAACTCTGTTTTCTGTAATTTTCATAGTTTTCATTATTATCATCCTCCTTAGTTAGCACAAAATATCTTGCGGTTCTTAATATTAAGATTTACAAGCTGTTTTATCAAGAATTTCGTAACAACAATAGCTGTAAACATACTTACAACCACGCCGAGACCAAGAGTTACAGCAAATCCGCGAATTGTGCCGATACCTGAAAGATAGAGCACCACGCATGAAATAATTGTTGTAATATTCGAATCCAAAATTGCCGAGAAAGCCTTGTTAAATCCTGCATCTACAGAAGCCTTAACGGTCTTTCCGAGTTTCATTTCTTCTTTCATTCTCTCGAATATAATAACGTTAGCATCAACAGCCATACCGAGGGATGTGATGATACCCGCAATACCCGAAAGGCTCAAGTTTACTCTCAATACACCGAGAATAATTGCTATAAGACCTACATAAATCGCCATTGCAATTGAAGCAAGCAAACCTGACATTCTGTAAATGATAATCATAAACAGCATGATAAGCAAAACACCGATACCAGCCGCCATCATTGATGTCGGAAGTGCATCCTGTCCGAGTTCCGCACCGATTGTTTCCTTTGAAATAACCGAAAGCTCAAACGGAAGCTGACCTGACTTAATCTGGTTTGCAAGTTGCTGAGCTGTTTCCGGAGTAAAATCACCTTCGATAATACATGTCTCGGAATTAATTTCTTCCTTAACTCTCGGGCTTGATATTACCTGATCATCCATAACGATTGCAATGATATTTCTGCCCTCTGCCTCAGCCGCCGCTGCTCTTGTAGCATCAGCAAACTTTGATACAGCATCCTTGGTCAGGGTAAGCTGAACATATGCTGAACTTGATGCCGCATTCTGAGAAAGCTGACCATATTGGTATTCCGCATTCTTAATGTCTGTTGCACCGTCCAAAACAACATTGCCATCAGCATCTTGGAAAGTCAACTTTGCAGTTGAACCCAAAAGTGCCGCTGCTTCATCTGTGTCGGTTACCGCCGGAATTTCAACGGTAATCTGTCCTTCATTTCCCCTTGAAATTCTTGCCTCTGTGTATCCGGCGTTGGTAAGACGTGCATTGAAAATCGCTTCAACGATATCCATCTCCGCCTCTGTCGGATTTGCCTTGCTTGCCTGGAAGGTTATAACCGACCCCCCTGCCAGGTCAATTCCCTTTCTTATACCTTTTTCTTCATCGAACATGCCGTCGTACTTGAATCCGGCTACATCAAAACCGATGAAAGCCACGCAGTTAAGCACTACCGCAATGATGACCATAAGGATAAGAAGCAAGATACTCTTCTTTTTCATAAGTTATTCATCCTTTCATTTAAAAAAGTAACATACTTGTATATTATATATCTTTTTTGCAAAATAGTCAATACAATTTTGATTTTTCGCACATATATTTTATTTTTTTTGTCAATTCTCTTGATGAATTTACATAAATAATGTACAATATATTAAGAAAGCAGAGGTAAACTATGGACAGAAAAGAAAAAATCTATTTATATATGAATTCCGCGGATTACACTCCCCTAAATTTTGAGGAGCTCCGAATTGTTTTGGATGTTCCCCAATCCGATATTGCCGAATTTTACGGAATTTTGGCGGAGCTCATATCCGAGGGTAAAATATTTCTTTCAAAAAAGAAGCGTTACACCCCATGTTCTCTCGGAAATCTCTTCCCCGGGAAGCTCAGGACAAGCGTTCGCGGCGGCTTTGGATTCGTCGTATTGGAAAATTCGGAAAATGACATTTATATTCCAAAAGATGCACTCGGCGGCGCGCTTGACGGTGATTCTGTTTTGGCTAAGGCGGAAAAAACGTATAGAGGACGCACTGAGGGTAGGATAGTTAAAATTTTGGAGCGCACAAACAGGACACTTTCCGCCGTCATGAACGGCGATTTTGAGGCAGTGCCGGACAACCCGCGCATAACCTCGAAAATCACGCTGAGCGAAGTCGGTACCGCCTCCCCCGGTGACCGGGTTTTAATTGAAATTACCGATTACGCCAAAAACGGCAAACTTTTCGGAAATGTCATTTCCGTTTTCGGCAACTGCCATGACATTAAAACTCTTTCGGACGCCATTATTTTTGAAAACGGCATAAAATCTGTCTTTGATGATGATACTCTCACAGAAGCTCGTTCCTTCCCGAAAGAGCCGAATGAAGATGATTTTAAGTCAAGACTTGACCTTAGGAATGAAATTATTTTCACCATAGACGGCAAAGATGCAAGGGATTTTGACGATGCTGTTTCCTTAAAAACTTACGAAAACGGCACATTTGAGCTGGGTGTGCACATAGCCGATGTTACTCACTACGTACAGCCCGGCTCCGCCCTTGAAAGGGAAGCTTTTGAAAGATGTACCAGCGTATATCTTCCCGGACGTGTTATTCCCATGCTCCCCGAGGAGCTTTCCAACGGACTGTGCAGTCTTAACCCACATGTTGACAGGCTTACCCTTTCGGTAATTATGCAAATATCAAAAAACGGTGATGTTACGGACAGCCGCATAGAAAAAAGCGTAATCCGTTCATGTGAGAGAATGACTTACGATGATACGGCAAAAATAATTGACAAAGACCCCGAATTATGCGAAAAATACGAAAAAATCGTACCTATAATCGAAAGCATGCACAAGCTTTCCGAAATACTTGCCAAACGGCGAAAAAATCGCGGAAGTATAAATTTTGATTTTTCCGAATCAAAAATCATTTTGAACGAGCACGGAGAGCCGAAAGAAATACAAAGAGAGGTACGAAACGATGCGCACCGTCTTATTGAAGAATTCATGCTTTTGGCAAATGAAACAGTATCGGAATTTGCATTTTGGGCAGATATCCCCTTTGTATATCGCGTTCATAAGCAACCGAGCGCTGAAAAAACGGAGGCTTTCCGACGTTTTATCGGCATTTTCGGTCTGTATATGCACGGGCGGGAGATCTATCCCAAAGACTTACAGCGAATACTTGAAGAAATTAAGAATACCGAAAACGAAACACTTATCGCAACATATATGCTTCGTTCCTTAATGAAAGCGGAATATTCGCCCGAATGTCTCGGACATTTCGGACTTGCCGCAAAGTATTACTGCCACTTCACATCTCCCATACGCCGTTACCCCGATCTTGCCGTTCACAGAATTTTAAAGGATTATATTTTGGGCGGCGACGTTGAAAAATATCGTGAATACGTGCCCGGTGCCTCCTCGCGCTCAAGTGAAAAGGAGCGCGCCGCGGAACTTTGCGAAAGAAATATTTCCGACCTGTTTAAGGCAGCATATATTTCGGACTTTGTGGGCGCGGAATTTCCTGCAACAGTATCGGGAATTACAAATTTCGGAATGTTTGCGGAACTCGAAAACACCGTTGAGGGGCTTATCCGCCTCGAAACAATCGACGGTGATTACTATGAATTTGATGAAGAAAACTGCATACTCATCGGAAAGCGTCGCGGAAAAATTTATACAATCGGCGATAAAATAGAAATTGAAGTTGTGCGCGCTGACCTTTTATCGCGCCAAATCGATTTTGTTTTAAAAGGAAGCAAATCTTCAAGTTCGCCGCGAAATACCGCCGCACAAAAGAAAAAAACACAAAAAAGAGGAAGAAAAAAATGGAAAAATTCGAAATTATAATCCCCTGCATATTCGGCATGGAAGCGCCGGTTGTACGTGAGCTCAAATGGCTCGGCTATGACACCAGCCGCGTTGAGGACGGCAGAGTTACATTTATCGGTGACCTTGAAGCGGTTTGCCGCGCAAATCTTTGGATTCGTTGTGGCGAGCGCGTACTTATAAAGGTCGGCGAATTCGATGCGCTTACATTTGACGAACTTTTTGAAAAAACAAAAGCCCTTGACTGGTCACGTTGGCTGAGCAAAAATTCTTCATTCCCAGTTAAAGGGTTTTGCCTTAAATCAACCCTTGCCAGCATGCGTGATTGCCAGGCAATCATAAAAAAAGCCATAGTCTCCTCCCTTTCGAAAAAATACGGAATTGAATGGTTTGAGGAGGACGGCGCGGTATATCAAATACAATTTTCGGTTATGAAAGACAAAGTTACTCTTATGATAGATACCTCGGGAGACGGGCTTCATAAAAGAGGTTACCGCCGCATTTCCAACGCCGCGCCCCTTAAAGAGACTATAGCCGCCGCCATGGTTATGCTGAGCTTCTGGAAATTCGAATATCCTCTTTGCGATCCATTCTGCGGAAGCGGCACAATCCCCATAGAAGCGGCAATGTTCAAGCGAAATATCGCTCCCGGTCTTATGCGTAATTTTGCGGCAGAGGGCTTTGACCAATCAACCGACACCCTTTGGTCAAGGGCGAGAGAAGAAGCGGAAAGCAAAAAGCGAATAACGCCTCTTACAATTCTTGCCTCCGATATCGACTCCAAAACCCTCCAAATCGCAGAGGAAAACGCACGGATTGCCGATGTTTCGGATGCTATCGAATTTTCATGCAAGGATGCACTGGAATTCACTTCCAGTGAAAGCTTCGGCAGTATAATCTGCAATCCGCCCTACGGCGAACGTCTCGGAGATGAACAGACCTGCCGCAAACTCTATTCCGGTATGGGCAAAACTTTCACCGCGCTTCCCGATTGGTCGTATTATATTCTCGCTTCGGACGAAAAATTCGAAAAATTCTTCGGAAAATCCGCCGACAAGCGCAGAAAAATTTACAACGGCATGATTAAATGCAATATATTCCAATACTACGGCAAACGTCCGCCGAAAAACCATGTGTAAAATTAAAACGCTGAGTGAACGTTCGCTCAGCGTTTTTGATTTTTATAACCGCAGCCATATGCGGTGTGGCTATTTTAATATCGCGTGATGAAAGGTCGGAACAATCCTTGCAAGCTCTGCAACGGTTGCATCTGAATCATTGCTTTCCGCCGTTTTCCTAATCTTTTCAATGTATTCAATGAATTCATCGCCGTTAATTTCAATCTGCTTACCGATAAATATTTTTTTATCGGCAGTTTCCCTTAACCCTTCCTCAAGCATCAAAAGTTCCTCAAAAAGCTTTTCACCTGGGCGCAGTCCCGTAAATTCTATATCAATATCCTTATAGGGCTCTTTGCCGTGAAGTCTGATAAGATTTTCGGCAAGAGTTAATATTTTGACCGGCTCACCCATATCAAGCACAAATATTTCACCGCCTCTGGCAAGTGTTCCTGCACGAAGTATCAGCGAAACAGCCTCAGGAATCGTCATAAAATAACGTATAATATCAGGATGTGTAACGGTTACAGGTCCGCCTGCGGAAATCTGCTTTTCAAAAAGCGGAATAACCGAACCGTTTGAACCCAGCACGTTTCCGAATCTAACCGCAACAAATTCCGTAAATTCGCTCTTTTGAGCGAAATACTGAACTATCATCTCACAGCAACGCTTTGTAGCGCCCATCACATTTGTTGGGTTTACCGCCTTATCGGTTGAAACAAGCACAAACTTCTTTACACCGTACATATTTGCGATGCTTGCCGTATTAAAGGTTCCCACAACATTATTTTTGACAGCCTCCTCCGGGCTCGTCTCCATAAGCGGAACATGCTTATGTGCCGCCGCGTGATATACTATCTCAGGGCGAAGCTCGCAAAACAGTTTTTCCATTTTTTCATAATCGCGTACTGAAGCAATTCTTATATCAAGGTTCAAATCCTTATATTCCGTCAAAAGCTCCTGCTGAATATCATATGCATTATTTTCATAAATATCAACAATAATCAGCTTTTTGGGAGAATATTTTGCAATTTGACGGCACAATTCCGAACCGATTGAACCTCCGCCGCCCGTTACCATGCATACCTTGTCCTTAATCATTCCGCAGACCTCAAAGTCATCGAATTTGATTACATCACGCCCCAACAAATCTTCAACATTTATTTGACGCGCCTGACCTAAAATATCGGCATTTGCGATAAGCTCATGTAAAAAAGGTACAATTTTCACCTCGCACATCGTTTCGGAGCAAACATTCAAAATACGCTTTTTCTCCTCCGATGTACATGACGGGATTGCGACAAAAATTGTTTTTATGCGCATATTTTCAACAATTTTCGGAATATCGGCGATTGTACCCATAATGGGTACATCGTTGATTTTACGTTTCAATTTTGCCGGGTCATCATCCGCTATTGCTACCGGCTTATATTTACTCTCGGGTCTTCTCATTTCAACCAGCACTTCATGCCCGGCGCTTCCGCCTCCGACAATAAGCGTGCGACTTCTGTGAGACACGTGATTCCCCGTCAAGCGATTAAAAATATAATAATATATCATTCTGAGCATTACCACCGATATCATGGCAAACATCGTGCTCATAACCGCAAAAATATCCGAGCTGACCTTTATAAATGCAATATCGCATATGTAATACCAAACGGTACCGAAAATAATTCCGCAGAAAATCCGCGAGAAATCTTTAACCGATGCATAACGCCATATGTTTCGGTATACACCAAAGCACCACATTCCCACAAGATTCGACGCAATAATCAGTATTGTCTGCACAACCGACACCTTGATATTAAGGTGAATCGAAATTATATCATGCCCAAATTCCGAAAAAAACATAATCGCGGCATAAGAAGCCAGACACGAAAAGAATATTGCAAGTGTATCGGCTCCGGCAAGCATTAATGTACGCTTATGCTTTTTTAATATTTCCATTTAAATACCTTCTTTCCTTTATTGAAAGCTTATTTATTTTCCGAAATATATTCAATTGCCTTACTTACCGCCTCAGTTGCCGCCATTTCCATTGCATCGCTGTCTTTTCTCAGCTTATATTCCACAATTCCGCCGGAGCATTTCTTGCCCACAACAATACGAACCGGTATACCAATCAAATCGGCATCCTTAAACTTAACTCCTGCTCTCTCTTCACGGTCATCCAAAAGAGCGTCAATTCCCGCAGATTTCAATTCGTCATATATTTTTTCCGCCGCTTCCATCTGTTCCGGAATTTTTGCATTAACCGGAGTTACAATAACCTCAAAAGGAGCTATGGATACCGGTAAAATTATTCCGTTTTCGTCATTTCCCTGTTCAATCGCCGCCGCAAGACATCTGGTAACGCCTATGCCGTAGCAACCCATAACAACCGTTTTCGGCTTGCCGGTTTCATCAAGATAGTCCAGCCCCAACGCATCAGAATATTTAGTTCCGAGCTTGAATATATGTCCAACCTCTATGCCTTGCGCCGTTTTTATCGTATTACCGCATTTCGGGCAGATATCTCCGTCGGTAATAACGCGGATATCCGCAATAACCTCCGGCTCAAAATCCTTATGAATATTAACATTTATAAGGTGATAATCGGTTTCGTTTGCACCCACAACAAAGTTGCGCATTTTTTCCACTTCAAGGTCGGCATATACCTGAATGTCCAATCCGATAGGTCCCGCAAAGCCCACCTGAGCGTTTGTCAGCTCACGTACAACAGACGGTGCGGCAAGCTCCAAATCATCGGTACAACCCACAAGATTTTTCAGTTTTACCTCGTTTATTTCGCGGTCTCCGCGAACCATTGCTGCTATGTATTTGTCATCCGCTTTGTAAATAATAGTTTTTGCAAACACATGGGGCTCACATCCCAGATATTCAACCAGCTCCTCAATTGTATGCACATTGGGAGTTTTTATTTTTTGAACGCCTTCGCAAGCGTCGGAATACTCTTTTTCGGTCGGTATACATACCGCCTTTTCATAGTTCGCCGCATATCCGCACGCATCGCAATATGCAATTCCGTCCTCACCTACCGGCGATTTTACCATAAATTCCTGGCTACCGCTTCCGCCCATTGCACCTGAATCGGCATCAACCACTGTATAGTCAAGTCCCAATCTGTCAAAAATTCTGCAATACGCATCATACATTTTTTTATAAGAAACGTCAAGTCCCGCCTCATCAAGGTCAAAACTGTATGCATCTTTCATTATAAATTCTCTGCCGCGCATGAGACCGAAACGCGGTCTGCCCTCATCGCGGTACTTGGTCTGAATTTGATACAAGGTCATCGGATATTCCTTATAGGAGCGAACCTCATCGATAACTGTTTGAGTGAATAACTCTTCGTGAGTTGGCCCCAAACAAAAATCACGATTATTTCTATCCTTAAGCTTAAACATAGACGGTCCGAAAACATCCCATCTTCCGGATTTTTGGTATGCCTCAGCCGGCAGAAGTGCCGCCATTAAAAGTTCCTGCGCTCCCGCTCTGTCCATTTCCTCGCGCACTATCTGCTCAACCTTTTTTAAGGTTTTAAGACCCAGGGGCAGATATGAATAAATTCCCGCCGCAAGCTTTCTTATATAAGCCGCGCGTAACATCAGCTTATGGCTTGTTATTTCCGCTTCTGCCGGAACCTCGCGAAGTGTCGGCATGAGCAAGTTTTTCATTCTCATTGGTTTAGTATCCTTTCTTTATTAGATTATCAAACAATTTCAGCACCGCTCTGAATATCCTTTATCGTTGTAAGAGCGGTTAAGCCGTCACCGAATTCAGCAGACAAAATCATTCCTTGAGATTCAAATCCCATCATTTTTCTCGGCTTAAAGTTTGCAATGAATATTACATTTTTTCCTATAAGTTCCTCAGGTGTATGATACTTTGCAATACCTGAGAGTATCTGGCGCGTTTCGCTTCCAACCTGAAGAGTAAAACGCAGAAGCTTATCGGATTTCTTCACTTTTTCGCACTCGATAACCTTACCTACGCGCAAATCAAGTTTTTCAAAATCGTCAAAATCGCAATAATCCTTAAACGGAGCTATTTCAATCTTTTCCTCCGCGGAATTTTCCTCGGCTATTTCCTCAAGCTTTTTCTCCGCATCTATTCTCGCAAACAGAGGAACGGCTTCTCCAACCTTTGTTCCGACAACGGTTTTTCCGAAAGTCTTGATATCTTCATAAGAAACAGCCTCGGTATTCAGCTGTTCCGCGATTTTTTTCGCGGTTTCCGGCATAAATGATATCAAAAGTCCGGCAATAATTCTTATCGCATCCGCAAGATTGTATAAAACCGTACCCAATCTCGGCTTGGTTTCATCGGATTTTGCCAAAATCCACGGTGTCGTCTCATCGATATATTTATTCGCCCTGTCTACTATTTTCCAAATCTCGTCAAGGCTGTCCGCAATGTGCCATGTTTTCATTTTCTCAACAACATTTCGAACGGAATTTTCGCAAACCGCCTTAAAGTCCGCATCAAATTCTCCCCCGTTATCAGCCGACTCAATAACCCCGTCAAAGTATTTGTTAATCATGGCAACGGTTCTGTTAACTAAATTTCCAAGTGTGTTTGCAAGGTCGGAATTGTATCTTGCAATGAATGTTTCATAAGTTATGTTTCCGTCCTGTGCATACGGCATTTCATGAAGTGAATAATATCTCACCGCATCCACGCCGAAATGGCGAACCAAATCCTCAGCGTAAATAACGTTACCACGGGATTTCGACATTTTTTCTTCACCGAAAAGCATCCACGGATGACCAAATACCTGTTTGGGGAGCGGTTCACCCAAAGCCATAAGCATAATCGGCCAATAAATTGTATGGAATCTCAATATATCCTTACCGATAATGTGCACATCCGCCGGCCAATATTTGTTATAAAGCTCACCCTTTTTGTCCGGAGAATACCCCAGTGCCGTAATGTAATTTGAAAGCGCATCAATCCACACATAAATAACATGTCCAGGGTCAAATTCAACCGGTATTCCCCATGTAAAGCTGGTACGCGAAACGCATAAATCCTGAAGTCCCGGCTTTAAGAAATTGTTTACCATCTCTTTTTTTCTTGACTCGGGCTGAATAAAGTCCGGATGCTCTTCAATATACTGCATCAGCTTGTCCTGATACTTGCTCATTTTGAAGAAATATGCATCTTCCTTGGTTTTCTTGACCTCTCTGCCGCAATCCGGACACTTTCCGTCCTTAAGCTGAGTTTCCGTCCAGAAAGACTCACAAGGTGTACAATACCAGCCCTCGTATTCCGACTTATAAATATCGCCTTGGTCATAAAGCTTTTTGAAAATTTTCTTAACCGCTTCCACATGGTATTCATCGGTTGTTCGGATAAAATGGTCATAGCTTATATTAAGCATATCCGCAATGTCTTTTATTTGAGATGCAATTTCGTCAACATACACTTTCGGTGCTATCCCCTCTTTTTCCGCAATTTCCTGTATCTTTTGACCATGCTCATCGGTTCCTGTCAAAAAGAATACGTCATCACCCAAAAATCTGCGAAATCTTGCAATGGCATCCGTCAAAACTATTTCGTAGGTATTACCGATATGCGGCTTACGCGAAGTATACGCAATAGCCGTGGTAACATAAAACTTATCTCCCATTTTCTATTCTCCTTCGTTATCAAATAAATTCTTTATTTTCTTAAGCTCATTCCAAAATGCAAAAACAAGCCCTTTTATCTTAATAATTAAATTATTGAAAATACCTGTTCTGTAAAGGCTCACCAGTATAACTAAAACAAGCGGGCCCAAAATCATTCCGCCAACAGACATGGTTCGATACCCCACATACATCGCCATAAGAGTCATTATAGGATGCATGCCGATATTTTTGCTGACGATTTTCGGTTCTATAAACTGGCGCATCAAAAGCACGGTAAGATAAATCACCAAAAGTCCTGCGCCGCGTACAAAATCACCCATTATAAAGGAGATAACCGCCCATGGAACCAAAACCGTTCCGCTACCGAAAAACGGAAGTGCATCAACTATTGCGGTAGCAAGTGCAATGACCAGCGCGTAGTCCGCTCCGATAATAGACAATCCTATTAAAAGAATCGTAAATGATATACACATTATTATAAGCTGTGCTTTTATATATCCGCCCGCATACTTTTTAATTTCCTTTCTGAAAGCCTCCGCCCTCTCGATAAAAGCGGCGGAAAACGGTTTCTTTACCGCTTTTGATACCGATGCGGAATCCGCAACCATAAAGTACAGTGACAGAATAAACACAATAACGCTTATAAATACATTCGGCAGTTTCTTTGCCGCATTTCCGGCAGAGCGCACCAGCTCTGCATTTGTCGCAATTTCCGCAAGCCAATCAAAAAACTCATTTGAAATATCATTTGCGATATTTTGCATATTATCCGGCAAAACATACATGATATCCGCTGTTTTTACCGAAATGCTGTACCAAACCGTTCGTATATTATCATATATCGTCGGTAAATTTTCATATACGCTGCGGACTTCATCGATAATTTTCCATAAAGCTCCGGTTACGATTCCACCCAAAACGCCGACGGTCAGTACAATAACCAGCACTGCGGAAACACCGCGCGGAAGATGAAAACGTTTTCTGAGTCCGTCCGCCATAGGGTTCACCGCAAGCGAGACCAGATATGCCGCAATAAAAGGAAGCAGAAGCCACAGAACATATCCTGCTGCGCTCAATATTCTCGGCAGAAAAATCACTGCCGCCGCGACTATTATTACTGCTAAAGCCGTTATTAAAGCAGTTTTTACAGGTATTTTTCTTTTCAATCGCTCACCTTCATTTTTCTATAAAATGCTTCATCAATTCATAACCCTTGTCTATATAAACACCGGTTTTCTCGCCGTTTGATTCATTATAAACCAATCCGGAGCCGGTATCTTTTTCCGAATCATAAATTATGTAAGGAACTGGATCGCTCACATGTGTTTTTAGACTTATAGGGGTAGGATGATCCGGCAAAATAAGCATTTTGTAATGAATTCCCTCATCCGAAAGCTTTTTGCGCAAAAATCCGACAACCTTTTCATCAATAAGCTCAACCGACAGCTTTTTCTTTTTCGCATTTCCCTGATGACCGCATTCGTCCGGTGCCTCCATGTGAACATATACCAAATCCGCACCGTCCTTTGTCAAGGTATCAAACGCCGCTTGCGCTTTTCCGTCAAAGTTGGTGTCCCAATTCCCGGTAGCTCCCTCAACATCGATTGATTTCATTTCGGCGCACTTTGCTATTCCCTTAATCAAGTCCACCGCAGAAATTACGCTCGCTTTTAAATTGTACTTATAATAGAAATTATCCAACTTCGGCTTCGAACCCTCGCCCCATACCCAGATAGAATTTGCGGGATTTTTTCCCTCGGCAATTCTTTTCAGATTTACAGGATGATTTTTCAAAATCTGCTCGGATTTTTTCATCAATTCCAAAAGCTTATCGCCGTTTTCGCCCTCCGGCAGATAGTCGGTTATCTTTTTATCCGAAATATCATGGGGCGGTGTCAATCGAACCTTTAAGCTTCCGCCGTCCCAAACCAAGAGGTGGCGATAACTCACCCCGCTGTAAAAGTGCATAAAATCCGTATGCAATTCTTTTTCAACTGCATCTATCAGCTGCGCCGCTTCTTCTGTAGAAATCTCTCCTGCGGAATAATCAAGCATTGTTTTATTTTCATATTCGGCATCATCCGAGAGCGTTACAAGATTTGTTCTGAATGTTACATCGCTGTCCTTTAGCACAACCCCGATACTTGCCGCCTCAAGAGGTGAACGTCCCGTATAGCAATCGGCAGTATTGTAACCCATAACCGAAAGATTAGCCACGTCACTTCCCGGCTTCATTCCATCGGCTACAGTTTTTACCATACCCAACTCGCCGTGCATTGACATGTAATCTATATTCGGCTTATTTGCAACATCCAAAACAGTTTTTCCGTCAAATTCGCTTACGGCATAATCCGCCATGCCGTCTCCCAAAATTACAATGTATTTCATAATTCATACCCCTTTTTTCTAAATAACACAGCAACCGCTCCTCTGCCTATATGTGTTCCTACAACAGGTCCGAACTCATACCTGCGCACCACAGCATCTATACCGAATTCCTCGCATAAAGCTTCTTCAAGCTTGTCGCCGTATTCCTTATTTGAATCGACTATATAAAATTCCTTTGCTTCATCATCAAACTCGGGGCTTTCGGCAATAAGCTCTATCAGCTTTTGATAAATCTTCTTCTTGCCTCTGATTTTCTCATATGGCTCAATCAAGCCGTCATGCACCGTAAGCACCGGCTTTATATCCAAAAATCCGCCGATTATTGCGGTTGTCTTTGTTATGCGTCCGCCCTTTTCAAGTGCGTCAAGGCTGTCCACTAAAATATATGCGCGGTACGCTTCAAAAAAACGCTTGCATTTTTCAAGTGCGCTGTCCAGCTCTTCTCCGCCGTTTAAAAGCTTCCTTAAATATATTGCGGTTTCGCTTATATATACCGAATAGGACATACTGTCAACAATGCGTATATCGGCGTTCGGATTTTCCTCACAAATTGCCTCGGCATTCATTCTCGCATTATTGAACTGCCCGCTTCCTTTCGAAGAAAGGGTCAAGTATACGACACTGTCATATTCCTTTGCGGCTTTTTCAAGAGTTTCGTATATAACCGCGGGAGGTGTCTGTGAGGTTGTTGGGAGCTTATCCGACTCCGCAAGCTTTTCATAAAACTCCTCATTTGTTATTTCCTCACCCGCAACATAAGACTTTTCCCCGAAAACGCACAGATAATTTATAATATCAATGTCATATTCTTTTCTGAGTTCTTCCGCCATATCCGCGCCGGTATCCACAAAAATTTTTATATTCTTCATATTCGTTTTAATCCTTTCAAACTACCAATTAAATTCGTTAAGCTCGCCCATACGCTTAAGCTGTGTAAAATTTGTTTGCCTCAGTGCCTCATATACCACTATTGCGACAGAATTTGACAAATTCAGGCTTCTTGCCTCATTTATCATAGGTATACGTATGCACTGCTCACGATTTTCATGAAGCAAAGCCTCGGGCAATCCTTTTGTTTCCTTTCCGAACAGGAAAAAATCGCCGTCTTTGTATTCAACATCGGAATATGTATTAAGCCCCTTTGTGGTTGAATAGAAAAAACGTCCTCCGGAATTTTTCTCAAAAAATTCCTGCAAGTTTTCGTAATATTTAATTCCCAAAAGATGCCAGTAATCAAGTCCGGCTCTTTTAAGCTTTTTGTCATCCACCGTAAAACCCATGGGCTTCACAATATGCAACCCGCACCCGGTTGCCGCACATGTCCGCGCTATATTCCCGGTATTCTGTGGAATTTCCGGTTCGACCAAAACTATATTGAACAAATTTTATCACCACTATTCATAAATATACTATTTTATTATACAACAAATCAATTAAAAGTACAAGTCTTTTGATGATTTTTTTCAATCCAAAATTGATTTTTTAATAAGAATCCGTAATTATATAAAGCTCCTTGACATTTTCTCCCAAAAATGTCATAATAATTCTTGTAACTGTCAATTTGATTTTACATGTGAGGTGCATTATGCGTTTATATAAAACTTTTTTGAAAATAAGCGAAACAGTAAACCGCGACAGAATATTCATGTATGCCGCCCAGGCTTCTTTCTTTATTATTATATCGGCAATTCCGTTTTTGATGTTACTGCTGTCAATGCTTCGGTATATTTTGCCCGTCAGTGAGACCGCCGCGGCGGAATTCGTAGGTGATTTTTTCCCTCACACAACTCAATCGCTGATTTCCGCAGTTCTCCATGAAATTTTCCACAAGGATTCCTTATCGGTAATATCCTTTTCCGCAGTATCGGCTCTTTGGTCAGCATCGCGAGGTATCGCGGCAACGGAGCGCGGTATAAGGAGTATTTACCGCACACCAGAGCGCCGTTTTTTTGTATTTAATATTGCCGCCGGAATTTTGTACACAATCATATTCATACTCATTATAGCACTTTTTCTGTTGATATTTGTGTTCGGCAACTTTCTTTTTGAACATATATTTGTGTACCTTTCGATACCGATACGCATGTTCACCCTTTCGCCTTTTTTAAAGGCGCTGATTGCAATACTCGTATTTACACTCTTTTTCGCACCGGTATATGCAATTTTTTCCGGGCGCAAAATCAAGTTTTCATCACAGCTCCCCGGTGCATTATTCACCTCAGCGGCATGGCTTGCTTTTTCACACCTGTATTCTTTTTATATAGATAATTTTGCAAATCATTCATACATTTACGGAAGTCTTACTGCCATTGTTTTTCTTATGCTGTGGATATATTCCTGTATGCTGATTTTTCTGTCCGGTGCCGAAATAAATGTTTTTCTTTTAAAATATAGACGAAAAAAGCACCGTTAGCCACATAATTCGAGTTATTTCGATATTTATATTGACAATTAAAGCATTTTGTGATAGTGTAAAAATATCAATATATACGGAGGGAAACTCATGGATAGAATAATATTAAAGGCAACAGCAAAACAGCAGATTTCGGACAGAATAGGTGTATTTCTCGTTATTGGACTTATCTTCATTGCAACCAACGCACTGTTATCGCTTATTCCCGCCGTCGGTTCAATTTTGGCATTTGCCGCCTCATCAATCCTCTCGGTTCAGCTTTGCATAATTTTTTTGAAACTGACAAACGGAATAGAACCGGAGATACCGGACTTGTTTGACATCTTTAAAAATTCGCGTTTGCTCGGCAACGCGGTACTGCTTAACTTGCTGATTACAATATTTACCACGCTTTGGACATTTCTTTTCATAATTCCCGGAATAATTAAGGGACTTTCATATTACATGGCACCGTATATTCTTGCGGAAAATGAGTATTATATGTCCCCACAGGATGCAATCAAAGAAAGCATGCGCATAATGGACGGACATAAGCTGGATTTGTTTGTGCTTCAGCTCTCCTTTATAGGCTGGTATCTTTTGTCGGTTATCACTTGCGGTCTCGGATTTATATATGTACTTCCCTATTATAAAGCCACAATTACCAATTTCTATAATGAGATTAAAGACACAAACGATTCTTCAAGTCAGGTTATATAAGATTTTGATTTTCGCCGTGGCGGTTAATCCCGCCGCGGTTTTTTATTGCCCGCCATGCATATTTTGCTTGCCCCCCAAACAGCTGTTTCTTTTTAACCTTTTGTAACTTCCTGCGCTATTGAATTTTTTCAACACACTCAAAACATTCTGTTTTCTACCCCTCTTTGCGCTTTCAGACCTGTAACCGCTTTGAAAAAAACGGCTTTTGCTTTATAAAAGCCTACGAAACTTGCGACTTGTTCGAAGCCACTACACCACGGGGCCCAAAGGGTGCCCCTTTGCGACTTTTCGTACTTTTGGTAGCTTAAAAGCACAAATATAAAACAGTACAAGCATACATCCACGAACACCAGCCCCTACAATTTGTTCATCGGCAAATAACCTGTCAACCCGTGCGACTATCCGACAGTTTTCTTAATTTCAAAAAAAGAACCCTACCAAAAATCGATAAGGTTCTTTTGTTTGCTTAAAAGATATCAACCAATATTAGTTTTCTTCTTTAATTTTAGCCTGAGCAGCTGCCAAACGTGCAATCGGCACTCTGAATGGTGAGCATGATACATAATCAAGACCAATCTTGTGGCAGAATTCAACTGAAACAGGGTCTCCGCCGTGCTCACCGCAGATACCTACGTGAAGTGACGGACGTACCGGCTTACCGAGCTTAATAGCTGTTTCCATAAGCTTACCTACACCTGTCTGGTCAAGTTTTGCAAACGGGTCATTCTCAAAAATCTTTGTATCATAGTAAGCATCAAGGAACTTACCTGCATCGTCTCTTGAGAAACCGTATGTCATCTGAGTAAGGTCGTTAGTACCGAAGCAGAAGAATTCAGCTTCCTTAGCGATTTCGTCAGCTGTGATACAAGCTCTCGGAATTTCGATCATGGTACCTACTTCATAGGTCATATCGATACCTGCAGCAGCAATTTCTTCATCAGCAGCAGCTACAACCACGTTCTTAACGTACTTCAATTCCTTAATATCGCCAACAAGCGGAATCATGATTTCCGGCTTGATGTTCCAATCAGCATGTGCTTTCTTAACATTGATAGCAGCTCTGATTACAGCTCTTGTTTGCATCTTTGCAATTTCCGGATAGGTTACTGCAAGACGGCAACCTCTATGACCCATCATCGGGTTGAATTCGTGCAATGAATTGATAATATTCTTAATATCTTCAACAGTCTTGCCCTTTGTTTTAGCAAGCATAGCAATGTCTTCTTCTGTTGTAGGAACGAACTCGTGAAGAGGGGGATCCAAGAATCTGATTGTAACAGGGTTACCCATCAAAGCTTCATAAAGCTTTTCAAAATCGCTCTGTTGCATCGGAAGAATCTTAGCCAATGCTTCTTCTCTTTCCTCAACAGTATCCGAACAAATCATTTCTCTGAATGCATCAATTCTGTTGCCCTCAAAGAACATATGCTCTGTACGGCAAAGACCG
>CAYMBZ010000026.1:0-19990 GCA_964388835.1 uncultured Lachnospiraceae bacterium | reverse complement strand
TTCTTGCCCATTTCAAGCCAGTGACCGAAATAGTCTGCCATGTTGTAGCCTACGAAAGGCTTCATAGCCATCGGGTCACGTCTTACAACGCCGACAGCGCCTGCTGCAGCGGCTGTTGTTTCGGAAGCCATTGTAGCGCCTACAAATACGCCGTGCTGCCAATCTCTTGCCTGATATACAAGGGGAGCGCACTTAGCACGTCTGCCGCCGAATACGATTGCATCAATCGGAACACCCTGCGGATTTTCAAATTCCTTTGAAATGCACGGGCAGTTAACAGCCGGAGCTGTAAATCTTGAGTTCGGATGAGCAAGCTTGTTGCCCTCAGCGGTATATTCCGGCCCGTTAACCTGAGCGCCTTTCCACTCTGTGGCATTAACAGGCGGATTCTTGTCGAGACCTTCCCACCAAACTGTCATATCATCATTGTTAATGGCAACGTTTGTAAAGATAGTATTCTTCTTTGTAGCTGCCAAGGCATTGAAGTTTGTCTTTTCGCTTGTTCCCGGAGCAACGCCGAAGAAACCTGCTTCAGGGTTGATTGCGTAAAGTCTGCCGTCCGACCCGATTCTCAGCCATGAAATATCATCGCCGACTGTCCAAACTTTATATCCCTTTTCCTTAAGGTATTCCGGTGGAATAAGCATTGCAAGGTTGGTTTTACCGCAAGCTGACGGGAATGCGGCACAAATATAATGAACCTCGCCTTGTGGATTTTCAAGACCTAAAATGAGCATATGCTCAGCCATCCAACCCTCTTTCATACCCAGGTATGATGCGATACGGAGCGCGAAACACTTTTTACCCAAAAGCACGTTTCCGCCGTAAGCAGAGTTGATTGACCAAATTGTCGAATCTTGCGGGAATTGAACGATATATCTTTCTTCCGGATTTACGTCCTTTTTAGCATGCAGACACTTAACGAAATCATCGCTGTCGCCAAGCTGTTCCATAACCTTTTTGCCGATTCTTGTCATGATAGCCATGTTTAATACAACGTAGATACTGTCGGTAAGCTCGATACCAATCTTTGAGAATGGTGAGCCTACAGGACCCATTGAATAAGGAATAACGTACATTGTTCTTCCGTCCATTGAGCCGTCGTAAAGAGCCTTCAATTTTGCATACATTTTTTCCGGCTCCATCCAGTTATTGATAGGACCTGCCTCTTCTTCCGTAGGTGTGCAGATAAAGGTTCTGTCCTCAACGCGGGCAACGTCATTTTCCGCGGTTCTGTGGTAATAACAGCCCGGGAGTTTTTCCTGGTTCAGCTTAATTATTTCTCCTGTTGCAACAGCTTCCTCTCTCAGAGCTTCAAGCTGTTCTTCGCTTCCGTCAATCCATACAATTTCAGACGGCTTGCACATTGCAACCATTTCGTCCATCCATGCTTTTACAGCTTTATTGTTTGTCATGGTTTTTCCTCCTTTAACTAAAATATGATAATCGAGTGATAAAATTGTAACAATCTGACTATCATAAACTCTTTCGCTATCATACTTATTATAACACAGTTTTGTCAATATGTGAAGTTTTTTTTGTATTATTAACATATTTTTCACATTTTGAGCAATTTAAGAATTTTAATCGGTTCGCTTTCTGCCATAATGACTAAATCTGCAGTTTCATTATGCATGCGGAGTAGGTAGAGAGGGGAAGCCTTGGGGCAATTGTGTTACAAAGTTTAATAAGAAGTTCGTATTTTTATACCGAAAGACAAAAAATGTTACATATTAAAATATTGATACATGCGTTTGTCAAAAATAGTTACATAATGAAAATCTGTCAGTTTACACGATAATGCTCATGCTATAGAATAAAATTGCCGGTACAGGTGTACCAATGATTTTATGAAAGGATGAAACACTATGAAAAAATTAAAAAAATTGATTGCGGCGGTAATAGCCTCCGTGATTTCCGCGGCGGCTGTCATGCCGATTATGCCGGTATCTGCGGCAGTGGAGGAAAAATATCTGCTTGACCTTGATTTTGATTCGCAGAATGATGCGGAGAATGTAATCGGGCTTATTCCCGAAAAAGTGTGGGTTTCATATTCGGAATCTCAGCTGTCGTATATTCAGGACGGCTCGGAATACGTTGTGCGCTTTCCACTTTCGGAGAAAATTGACCTTTCAAGTAATGACAAATATGAAATAAGGCTTCGATTTAAAATGCCTCACGAGAACTATCGTTTGTTGGCATTATCAAACGGAAATCCCGAGGATACACTGCTGTATCCCGCAATGGCACAGGGGTTTTTGGCATTGTGCAGATATTCATTCCCTGCGACGGGGGAATCCGATATGTCTTTGGATGACAAGTCGGGCATAGGCAGTGCATCATCGAATGAATGGAGAACCACTACAATAACATATAATAAGGGAAATATTTCACTTAAAGTAGAGGATGAGAAGGCATCCGGAACGGTTACGAACACAACTTCAACAACACTTGCTTCACTTACCGGAAATGGGAATTTTCAGCACAGACCGGGAACGAAATACGACCATTTACTTTGGGGTTCATTGGCACGTGATCAGAAACTTTCTCTTGATTATATAAAGGTTAAAAAAATATCCGATGCATCAGCGGTATCAAAAAACTTAGGCAAATTTGAGTTTGACGGAAATGACGATACGACAAAGATATCCGGTCTTGCACCCGGATATGTATGGGTAAGGGATGTATCATCACAGCTTGCAATGCTTTATAATCCAACGGAGGTGCCGGTGGAACTTGAACTTTCCGAACCGATTGATTTGTCCACAAACAATGTGTATGAAATAGAAATGCGCGCGAAGATACCTACGGCTAATTATCGATATTTGGCGCTTAAAGACAATGATGTCGTGTTTAGCCCTGCTATTATCTACCATGCGTATATCAACAACTTTGTAATCGGATGGCATGACGGAACGGCAGAAAGTGGCGGAACCCAGACACGAATTTCTTCAACCGGCACAAAGACCTCTGTTGGTGCGGCGGATAACGAATGGAGAACCTTAAAATATACCATAAACAGGGATAAGATTACGCTGAAGATGACGGTTGAAGGCGCAAACGGCGAGAGAATGGCACAAATCAGCGAAGATATGTCAGCGGTAACCGGCACTGCGGGAAGCGGTGTACATGTGTCGGGCAGAACTTATGAAAAAATTATGTTCGGTAACTTAGCAGGCGGAACGGAATATACGGTTGACTATGTCAAGGTTACAAAACATTTGCCGGTAGCAGAGATGAAAGTATCTGAAATAACAAAGGGAGAAACAAAAATTGATAAGCTGACACAGCTTGCAAAGGGAGATAATGTAAGAGTTTTTCTCGATTGCAAGAACTACACCGGTGAAGCAAAGAACTATGCCGTAATTGCGGCGGTTTACGGCACAGGGAACAATCTGATTTCGGCGGATGTGATAGGTGCGGGAATCGCCGCGGCATATACCGGGGCTGAAAAGAGCTGTGAATACACAATAGGTGATATGAACGGTGTAAAAGAGATTAAATTCTTTGTTTGGAGCAATCTTAAGGACCTTGAGGCACGCGGAAGTGCATATATTTTAGGAAACGAATAAGAGCGTTTACAATACAGAATATCGTGACCATATACTGGATTGCAGTCCGGATTTGAAAAAAAATTCAAAAAGCGGTTGACAAATTAAAAAGAGAGTGCTATAATAGTTAGCAAATAAGAAAAAGGAGTACGAAGATGAATAAACTTCGCAGCACATTTGGATACTTTTATGGCTTTACTTATTATTTTGGTAAAGCCTTGTTGTGTTGCTTTGTAAAATGTTAAAATTCGTTTTTGTATTTTGACGGGTATTACGAGTAACACGTAATACCCGTTTTTGTTTCACAAAAATTATCTGTGCAACAAATTTGGAGAAGAGGTGCTGAAAATGATTCTTATTTTAAAGGAAAACTATGACAAAAAACAGTTGGATAATCTTTCGGATTGGCTGAAATCTCAGAATGTCGAAATTCACATGTGTGAGGGCGTGCATACTACGATTATGGGACTTATCGGCGATACTTCCTCACTGGATATCGACATGCTTTCCACACTGGATATTGTGGAAAGTGCAAAGCGAATTCAGGAGCCGTACAAGAGTGCGAATAGGAAATTTCACCCGAAAGATACCGTTATTGAGGTTGGCGGAACAAAAATCGGTGGCGGAAATTTTGCGGTGATTGCGGGTCCGTGCTCGGTTGAGTCTGAGGAACAGCTTTGTACCATTGCCGAAAACGTGAAAAAATCCGGCGCGACAATGCTCCGCGGTGGCGCGTTTAAGCCGAGAACTTCACCGTATGCATTCCAGGGCTTACGCAAAACGGGAATAGAGCTTCTTTTAAAAGCAAAAGAGAAAACAGGACTTCCGATTGTTACGGAAATTATGGATATTTCTCATCTGCCGCTTTTTGAGAATGTGGATGTAATCCAGGTAGGTGCGAGAAATATGCAGAATTTTGAACTGCTGAAAGAGCTTGGCAAAACAAACAAGCCGATTTTGCTCAAAAGAGGATTATCCAGCACGCTTCAAGAACTGTTAATGAGTGCGGAATACATTATGGCAGGCGGAAATGAGAATGTAATTTTGTGTGAAAGAGGCATAAGAACCTTTGAGACGGAAACGAGAAATACACTTGATTTATCCGCAATCCCGATGCTGAGAAAAATGTCACATTTGCCGATTATCGTCGACCCGAGTCATGCAACGGGAATCTCAAGCCTTGTAAAGCCGATGTCTGTTGCGGCAGCAGCGGCAGGTGCGGACGGATTGATTATCGAGGTACATAATGACCCGGCACATGCGCTGTGCGACGGTGCACAATCTCTTACACCTGAGCAGTTTGATGATGTGAAAAGGGCGGTAGATGCAGTTCTGCCGTATGCGTGCAGATAATGAGAATAGCAATTGTGGGACTTGGCTTAATCGGCGGCTCAATTGCAAAGGGCTTTAAAAAATACACCGATTATGAGATTTTGGGATATGACAAAAAATCGGATGTTTTGGAAAAAGCTCTTGCGGATTCTTCGATAGATACCGTGTTTGAGGGTGATTTCGAAAACTGTGATATAGTAATTCTCGGACTTTATCCTGCCGCGGCAATAAACTATGTAAAGGAAAATGCCGAAAAAATCGGCAAAAATGTTATCGTAACCGATTGCGGCGGGGTTAAGGAAAAAGTTTGCGGCGGAATTTACCCGATTGCGAAAAAATACGGATTTACGTTCATAGGCATGCATCCCATGGCGGGACTTGAAAAGTTTGGATATGAAAGCTCTGTGGCAGATTTATTTTCGGGTGCGTCTTTGATTTTAACGCCCTATGAGGATTCTCCGAAAGAAGCGGTAACGTGGCTTGCGGAGGTTATGTGCAAAATTGGATTCGGCAGAGTGCAGATGTCCTCGCCCGAGGAGCATGACGAAATTATCGCGTATACGTCACAGCTTGCACACGTTGTATCGGGAGCTTACATAAAAAGCCCGACAGCGATGCGGCATGCGGGGTTTTCTGCCGGAAGCTTCCGCGATATGACGCGTGTGGCACATCTTAATGAAGTCATGTGGACGGAACTTTTTATGGACAATCCGGTACATCTTGCCGCGGAGATAGATTCTTTGTGCGAAAGGCTGAAGGAGTATTCGGATGCTTTGAAAAATGATGACAGAGCGGCATTGTTTGAAATCCTCGCGGACGGAAGGCGCAAAAAGGATTTGACAGACAAGCTGTAGGCGGAAAGGAAAGAGTATATGAAAAAAATTCGTATAGACGCGTCAGTAAAATATGATGTTGTTATATCCGGCGGAAGTTTGGACGGCTTAGGCGAAAGCGTGAGCGCAACTCTCGGAAAAAGCCGTGCTGCGCTTGTAAGCGATGACAGAGTGTTTTCAATTTACGGGGAACGCGTAAAAAAATCCCTTTCGGACGCGGGTTTTGATGTGGTTTGCCATGTGTTTGAAAATGGCGAGAAATCAAAAAATACGGAGGAGTATATAAAAATACTTGAATTCATGGCGGAAAATCAGCTTACAAGAAGCGATATAGCGGTAGCGTTGGGCGGCGGAGTTGTGGGTGACATGACAGGCTTTGCTGCGGCAACATATCTTCGCGGAATCAAGTTTGTACAGGTGCCGACCACATTTCTTGCGGCGGTGGATTCCTCCGTCGGCGGCAAAACCGGCGTGAATTTGAAAAACGGTAAAAATCTTGTGGGAGCATTTCATCAGCCATCGCTGGTTATGTGCGATACCGATACCTTTGATACCTTAAGCAATGAAATTTTCGCGGACGGTGTTTCGGAGGCGATAAAGTGCGGTATGATATCGGACGAGGAGCTTTTTGAGAAAATGAACGGCGATTTTAAGCGGGAGATAGAAGAAGTCATTGCAGGCTGTGTGGGGATAAAGAGCGAAGTTGTTGCAAATGATGAATTCGATACCGGAAGCCGCCAGCTTTTGAATTTCGGTCATACAATCGGGCATGCGATTGAAAAATGCAGTAATTTTTCGATAACGCACGGACATGCGGTTGCGATAGGCATGGCGATTATTACGAATGCAGCGTGCAAAATCGGATTCTGCCCGAGGGAAACCTATGACAGGCTGGTCTGCGCACTTAAAAAATGCGGATTGCCTACTGAATGTCCGTATACTGCGGAGGAACTGTATAAGGTGGCGCTTTCGGACAAAAAGCGCACGGGAGACAGCGTAACCGTTGTGCTTCCCAAACGTGTCGGAGAATGTGTGCTTAAAAAGATAAGCACAGCTGAGCTGTTGGAATATATTAAAAGGGGATTGGAAAGATGAGAGTAAAAATAACCCCGAGAAAATTATGCGGAACGGTTGCGGCGGTGTCCTCAAAGTCGGATGCACACCGAAAAATCATTGCTTCCGCATTGGCGGATAAGCCATGCAAAATATATATAAACAATTTTTCGGATGATATCGATGCCACTTTGGAATGTATAGCCGAGATGGGCGGAGGATATGAAAAAATTCCCGATGGAGTTTTGGTAAAGCCGATTATTCGTACAAAGGAGGCGGCAGATGCGGACTTTCATGAAAGCGGCTCTACCGCAAGGTTCCTTTTGCCCGTTGCCGCGGCAATTTTAAAGGGCGGAACCTTTACGGGGCGGGGCAGACTTCCGCAAAGACCCTTTGCGGAGCTTACCGAACAGCTGAGAGCTCACGGAGTAAGGGTGGACAGTGACAATTTGCCTATGCACATATCCGGAAGCCTTAGGTGCGGGGAATACAGAATTTCCGGCAAGATAAGCTCCCAGTATCTTACGGGACTTTTATTCGCGCTCCCGCTTTTGGAAGGGCAAAGCAGAATTGTGTTGACATCTGAGCTGAGTTCAGCGGCATACGTGGATATGACACTGGATACTTTGGCAGAGTTCGGTATTGACATAAAGGTCAACGGAAATGAGTACCTAATAAATCCACAGAAATATATTTCGCCGGGAGAACTTACGGCGGAGGGAGATTGGTCTGCGGCGGCTTTTTGGGCGGTATGCGACAAAATATGCGGAAATGTGCAGGTAATAGGGATGAACGCCGACTCGCGCCAGGGGGATAAGCAGATTATGAGATTGATTGACGAAACTCATATAGACGCTTCGCAAATTCCCGATTTGGTGCCTGTGCTTGCAATTTTGGCGGCATCGAGGTGCGGAGAAACGGTGATATATGGAGCGGGACGTCTACGTTTTAAGGAAAGCGACCGATTGAGTGCGATGGCGAGCTGTATAAACAGCCTGGGAGGCGATGCGGAGGAAACGGAGGACGGAATGATAATCCGCGGAAACGGCAGACTTCAGGGAGGAACCGTTGACGGCTTCGGAGACCACAGAGTGGTTATGTCGGCGGCGATTGCATCTTGCATTTGCGAAAAAGAGGTTATTATCGATACGGCAGAGGCTGTTAAAAAATCATATCCGAAATTTTTTGAAGATTTTGCGGCGTTGGGAGGAATTGTTGATGTATCAGACAGGTGAGAGAATAAAGGTCACGGTTTTCGGACAATCACATTCTGAGGCAATCGGTACGGTTATTGAGGGATTGCCGGCGGGATTTAAACCTGACATGGATGAAATTTGTGCATTTATGCAAAGGCGCGCTCCGGGGAGAGACAGGTTTTCAACAGCAAGATGTGAGACAGATATGCCGGAGATTATTTCGGGATTGGCGGACGGAAAAACCTGCGGAGCACCCCTGGTTGCAATAATAAGGAACAAGGATACAAAAAGCGGCGACTATGAAAATTTAAAGATTGTACCTCGTCCGGGTCATTCGGATTTTGCCGCGTATGTGAAATACGGAGGACATAACGATATTCGTGGCGGAGGTCAATTTTCCGGAAGAATGACAGCTCCGATGTGCTTTGCCGGTGCCGTATGTATGCAGATTCTTGAAAAAAAAGGAATATATGTGGGCGCGCATATTGAATCGGTACATGGAGTGCGGGATGAACGATTTGATCCCGTATCCGTAACGATGGATGAACTTTTTGAAATAAAGGACAAGGAATTCGCGGTTATTTCGGATAATGCCGGGGAAAAAATGAAAGAGGAAATCGATAATGCGCGGGCGATGTCGGATTCTGTGGGCGGCATTGTGGAATGTGCGGTAATAGGTCTATCGGCAGGTATCGGAGGACCCCTTTTCGGCGGAATTGAGGGACGGCTTGCTTCGGCGGTATTTGCCGTCCCGGCAGTTAAAGGGATTGAATTCGGCGCGGGATTTTACGCTTGCGAAATGTACGGCAGTGAAAATAATGACAGCTTTTATTCGGAGGACGGCGCGGTCAAGACAAAAACCAACAATCATGGCGGAATACTGGGAGGAATATCCAGTGGTATGCCGATTATATTCCGCGCCGCAATAAAGCCGACACCGTCTGTTGCAAAAGAGCAGAAATCGGTCAACCTGAAAACCGGAAAGCCTGAAAAACTGGTAATAAAGGGCAGACATGACCCATGTATTGTTAAGCGCGCAGTACCCGTAATAGAGGCTGTCACCGCGATTACTGTTTTGGATATGTTAGGAGAGTAAGCTATGGATTTGAGCAAAACAAGACAAAATATCGATGAAATCGATGATAAAATTATAGAGCTGTTTGAAGAAAGAATGAAAGCGGCGTATGAGGTTGCGAAATATAAAAAGGAACATAATCTGCCGATTTTCAACGGCAAGCGGGAACGCGAAATCGTAAATCGCCTTACTCAAAAAGTGTCGCCTGAGCTTTGTCTGTATGTCAAAACTTTGTATAACACAATGTTTTCGGTAAGTAGGGAATATCAATCACGGCTTATGAATCCGGGCGGCAAGATTACAAAGAAAATTAAGGCGGCACTTGAAAATACGGATAAAATGTTTCCGTCCTCGGCGGTTGTGGCATGCCAGGGAACAGAGGGCGCATATTCGCAAAAAGCATGCGAAAAGATGTTTTTCAATCCATCCGTTATGTATTTTGACAATTTTAGAGGAGTATTTGACGCGGTATCGAACGGAATGTGCCGATACGGTATTCTTCCTCTTGAAAACAGCGTGCACGGAACGGTAACAGAGGTGTATGACCTTATAAATTCATATGAATTTTCTGTGGTAAAAACGGTTAAAATACAAATAAATCACGTTTTGGCGGCAAAATCAAAAAATGCAAAGATAAAGGAGATATTCTCACACAGACAGGCGATAGGGCAGTGTGACAAATACTTGAGCTCCCTTTCAGGCGTTGTTGTAAACCGATGCGAGAATACGGCAATGGCGGCGGAAATGGTTTCAAAATCCGAAAGAGATGACATCGCCGCGATATGCTCAAAGGAATGTGCAAGCCTTTACGGACTTCATATAATCAATGATAATATCATAAACAGTGATAACAATTATACACGCTTTATTTGCATATCAAAGGAAACGGAAATTTATCCGGGAGCCGATAAAATGAGCTTTTTGGTTACACTTCCCCATACGGCGGGCTCGCTGTATGGCTTGATGTCGAAATTTGCGGCGGCGGGAATCAATCTGACTAAGATAGAGAGCAGACCGATTGCAGGCAGAGATTTTGAGTTTGAGTTTTATTTTGAAATGGATGCCTCGGCATATTCCGAGGAAGTTTACGCACTGCTTGATGAGCTTGAAAATTCGGATGAGAAATTCAAGTTTTTCGGTTGTTATCGCGAGATATAATAAATTTATTGACAAATTTATGAAAATCAGTTATAATATGTGTGTTAATAAGAGGGAGTAGCTTACAGTTTTTGTGACAATCGGCGTCAATACGGCATTATGCCCGCTGTTGTATTAAAAAGCGAGACTTTTATTACGGCTTTTTGCTGTAATAAAAGTCTTTTTGTTTGCTGCTTGCGGTACGGAAACGGAATATAACAAGAAGCGTGTGCTTCGGCTTAATTCATGCAATCTTCACGCAACGTGAGTATGAAGTTTCCGCTTAACGTCTTGTCTGCCCACTGTCAAGAACCGTTAAGGATTTTAACTATTATCTGTGGGCGGAAAGGCTATGGAATTTTTATGGAATTGTTAACGGAAAATCTGCTTCTTTTGGAATGGAAGCAAGTAATTATGTGGGCAATCGGCGGAATATTGATTTATTTGGCGGTTAAAAAGAATATGGAGCCGTCATTGCTTCTGCCAATGGGATTTGGAGCGATTTTGGTGAATCTGCCCCTTTCGGGAGCGGTAACCCAGGGCAGTGAAGTGGGCATATTGGATGTGCTCTTTAATGCAGGAATAGCTAACGAGCTGTTTCCGCTGATATTGTTTGTGGGAATAGGCGCGATGATTGATTTTACGCCGCTTTTATCCAACCCAAAGCTTATGCTGTTCGGTGCGGCGGCGCAGTTCGGAATTTTCTTCACGCTTTCGGCGGCGACTCTTATGGGATTTGATATTAAGGATGCGGCGTCAATTGCGGCAATAGGAGCGGCGGACGGACCTACATCGATATTTGTGGCGAACTATTTTAATTCCCGGTACCTCGGAGCGATTATGGTGGCGGCGTATTCCTACATGGCGCTTGTGCCGATAATTCAGCCACCGGTTATACGTCTTATTACCACCAAAAAGGAACGGCTTATTCGTATGGAATACACCGAGAAAACTGTTTCAAAAACAACGAAAATTCTTTTCCCGATATTGCTTACCGTTATTGCGGGATTGATTTCACCTCAGAGCGTAGCTCTGGTCGGCTTCCTAATGTTCGGAAATCTCATACGTGAGTGCGGCGTGCTTGATTCACTGTCGGAGACGGCGCAAAAGGTGCTGGCAAATCTTGTAACGCTGTTTTTGGGCATTACGGTTGCGGCGCGCATGCAGGCTGATGCATTTTTGAGTGTGCAGACACTTATGATACTCGGGTTGGGTCTTGTTGCGTTTGTATTCGACACTGTCGGCGGAGTAATGGTGGCAAAAATTTTAAATTGCTTTATGAAAAAGAAGATAAATCCTATGATTGGAGCGGCGGGAATTTCGGCATTTCCTATGTCTGCAAGGGTAATTAATAAAATGGGACTTGCGGAGGATAATCAGAATTTCCTTTTGATGCAATCCATATGTGTCAATGTTTCGGGACAGATAGCCTCGGTCATTGCCGGAGGATTGATATTGAAAATGTTCGGTTAAGGAGGAATTTTTAAATGAATTTGAATATAAGCGGATTTTTGAAAATTATACCGGATGCGCTTGTCGGCTGGGGAAGCGTGTTCGTGGTTATGATTATAATTGCGGCAATGATTGCCGTACTGAATAAGGTATGCAAGTAAACAACGGGCTGTAAAATTTTGATGTGACCCCCAAAAGTCAGACTTTCTATAGCGCAGTAGTTTTAATGACTGCTACGCTATTTTTATGGCAGAAAACCACGTGATAGTTGCGTGGGTTGACACAGGATTTGCCGATGAATAGATGTAGGGGCAGGCGTTCTCGGGTGTTCGCTTGTGCGTAGTGGGGGAGTGTAGGGTTATACCCGAAAATGAAATATAACATGTATGCGGGGGATATTTATTGAGTGCGAGGGAATGTTTTATCGTAAATATGAAAAAGAACCCGATTTTGCATAACGCAAATTCGGGTTCACATGTAGTGCGAGCACTTCAAAAGAAGTGTTTTTTCGATTGAATTGTTCGCGGTAAGAAGCGAAAATCTCGATTTTGACCGGGATTTTCATTAAATTTCCTTATAGAAGAAAATTTTTGCACTTCTTTTTTCGGTGCATCGGATTTCAAAGCCCTCATCCATAAGCTTTGCACCGCTTGCGGTAAGTGAAAAGCCCTCTCCGTCGGAGATTGAATAATTAGAATCCTTATTCAGCCCTCTAAGCTTAAATTTCGCGGTTTCATACGGCGAATTTTCGCGGCAAAATACCTGAATCATTCCGTCTTTTTCCTCGGGGCGGTTAAATTGATTTACACACCAGATATCACGACGTGTGGAAACCTCCGTCAGCGGGTAAAAATCCTCGGAGAAATACGGGCGTACCAGTGCGGCTTCCTCTGAATATTTCTTTGCAAACTCAATTCTATCCTGTATTGTATCAAGCTTTTCCGATTCAGAAAAAAAGGCTCCTATACTAATTCCGGATCCGTAAGAGCTTCTTACGCGGTATTCGTCCGCTTGCCGTCCGGCGCCGGTAGCCGAGAAAGGCATCCATAAATTGAAGCACTGCGTGTGGCACTGTGTTCCGTTAGGATCCGCATTTGCGGGGCATTGGAAATCGCTTCGCCACAAGGGCACGCTTCGTTTTAAGGCTTCGATGTCGATTCGTCTTCCGCCGGATGCACAATCATCTATAAGCAACTTCGGAAATTTCTTCAAAAGCATGTCCCAAAGCTTGTAAAATCCGTTCATATACTTAATTTCCGTTATGCCGACCCTGTCGGATGCATCTCCGCTTCTCCAGTATTCCAGCGGGTCAAAATTAAAATCGATACGCAACCAATCCATGGAAAGTTCTTCGATTTTTTCAGCTAACATATTAAAGCAGTAGTTCCATACAACGTCATTTCCCAAATTGAGCAATCGATGTGGGTCATGAGGGTACTTTGAAGATAAAAACCACTCGGGGTGCTCAATTGCCACGGGGGTGGTACGGATAACTCGCTCCGGCTCAAACCAAAGCAGGAATTTTCGTCCCGAATCGTGTATTGCCTTTGAAACATCACGCAAGCCGTTCGGATGTGTCTTTGGGCTGACTCTCCAATCGCCGGTATGTGCATGCCAATCCCCCTCAAATTCATCCGGGGTGGGGTCGGTATCTATTCCGTACCAGCCGGCATCCATCCATATGCAATCAAAAGCCATGTCGTTTTTGTTTATGACATCGATTCTCTCCAAAACACTTTCCGTTTTCATGCCACCCCAGATTGAAGCGCATATAGGTGCATACTGTGGTCTTTCACCTTTGTTCAGCGGCGAAAAATCTTCCTTTACTAATCGTCTCCACAGGTTTTGAGATTCGATAAAATCTGCCGTATACGGAAGAATAACGATTGAAGATGTTCTGAAGCTCTCCTGCGGCATCATTCTAAAGTATGTATCCTCGATTTTTGATTTGAAGCTAATGCTATCGTTTGAACGGCTTATTTTACTGTTCCATTGCCCCGACCAACCTATTGCAAAAATGTATCCTTTTCCGTTCTTGTGTATATTGAAAAAGGGTGCCAAATCTTTACTTGAACGGCCGTTTGACGCGGAGTATTCCTTAGTGTCCCCGGGTCTAATGTGATGCTTTCGATGATTGTCCGCCAGTTCATCAACGTCGCAGTAAAATTCATACGCTGACCAGTTTGAACCTGTGGGAGAATAAATTTTTGTTGCGGTTGCAGGATCCGGAAAATAGGAAACCCATTCCGGATTTTTTTCGTATTCTATGGGCAGTGTGCAATCGCAATCCCAAAGTTCCGATATGATTTCGGTTGGCATATCGGAGGTATTTTCAAAATAATTCACCCATTCGTATGCACCGAATTTTTCATGCTTTTTTGCAATGTTTGTAACCTTTAAACCGTTTTCAAATGTATATACGGTTGTTATTGTGTTTTGGTTTTCACGTACCTCGGTTTCAAAGTTTAAGTCCCATGCATCCTTTTCACCTATCTTAAAGGAAAACCTCTTGTTGTTTTTTAAAAAGTCCATAATAATATCCCCTTACAAGAAAAATAATGTTCCCGAAAAACATATAATTACGCTTAATATTTGCGACAAAGAAAGTTTTTCGCGGAAAAAAATCAAATCCGCCAAGGCAGAGAATATTATACTGCCCCCGGTAACCAATGGGTAGAGCACCGTTGCCGGCAAATTTGCCGCACCGATTAGCTGAAGCATATGCGAAGCCCCGCCTATTGCCGCTGACGTTGCGATAATTGCCATCTTTTTTTCAACGCTGAGGGAAATTTTTACTTCACTATGCGTAAAGTATAATGCCACAGCCGCAAATACCGCTGTGAAGATTCCCGAAAGTACAACAAATCCTGAAGTGCTTACACATTCGTATACTGCTTCGGTTTGATGAATTTTTGAGATAATGCTTACGCCTCCGTTTAAAGCAAATACCGCGAAGCACATAGTTAGAACTTTTTTTCCGCCGTTAATTCTGCCGGACATGATGTTTGGTAAAGCTATTCCCAAAATCATTATAAAAAGTCCTATCATTCTCGCAATTTTAAACGGCTCATTCATAAACAAAATTCCCCAAATGTACGGTAGGGTCATTCCACCGGTCATCAGATACGTTGTATAAATTGATATTTTTCCGCTTGAGTTTAAAATCTTAAAGCCTATTAGCTTATAGCTGGCAACAAAAAGAGCAGACATAGCTGCCATCAAGGCAGAAAATACAGTAAACTCCGCTTTGAATCCACCAATAACGAAAAAGAATATTGCCGTGAAAATTCCCGAAAGCATATTAAAGGTAAGTGAACTTCCTATAGATGAACCGTATGCCTTTTGATATACCTTATTTACCGCAAAATCCGCACCCAAAAGCATTGCTGCAATTACAAGCATTATATATTGCATATGAAACCTCCTTTCTTATATCATCATATTACAAAATGTGGCATAATTATATTGACTTTTAGTCAAAAAATATGCTATAATCGTCACATACACTTGTAACTGTTCTTGTCAGAAGGGAAAGCGGTCGGTATGAAAAGGAATAAGCATATTTTCAAAAGTATAAATCAATTTTCGGTGAATGTATCCTACGTGGACGTTGATTCAAAATCTCCTCGTAACGTCCATAGTAATCACATACATGATGAATGTGAAATTTACGTCAATTTAAGCGGAGATGTGTCTTTTTCGGTTGAAAATTCATTTTACCCAATTATGCCCGGAAACGTTATAATTACCCGTCCCTATGAGTATCATCACTGTATATATAATTCAAACAAGCGGCATAAGCATTTTTGGATACTGTTCAATTCGGACGGAAATGAGGAGATTTTTGATGCCTTTTTCAATCGTGAATTGGGAAAAAATAACCTTATTATTCCTAATCCCGAAAGGTCGGCGGAACTGATAAATATTTGCAAAGAATTAAACAACTCTGATGTAAGTGGGGTAAAAAAATACTTTTGCTTTTTTGGCTTAATAGATATTTTAAATACCGCCGATTCCTTTAACGCACCTAAATGTGACGGAAATGAAGCTGTTATAAAAGCAATGAATTATATAAATGAAAACATGTCATCTCCTTTGTCGGTAAAGGAGATTGCGGAGTATTGCAATGTAAGCGTAAGCACTCTGGAGCGCAGAATTTTTCAAAAATTCGGTATTTCGCCGTCGGAATATATAAAAAAAAGGCGGCTGGCAAATGCCACTAAAATGCTGCATGACGGAGAGAGCATAACATGCGTGGCTTACCGCTGTGGTTTTTCCGATTGTTCAAGCTTTATAACACACTTTAAAAAAGAATATGAAATGACACCTCTGCAATATAAAAAGAAGATTTCGTCAAATTTTGAGTGAATGTTTACCGCGATGAAAAAAAGATACAAAAAAGGGACACAAAAAAACGGCATGAAGCCGTTTTTTTGTATGCGTATTTTTCATGTGCCTAATCAGATAAGCTTTATTACGCATCCGGGTTCAGATGTATCGCCGCATAGTTGAACCGATGTACCTATAAAATGGATAAGCTCACCCGGAATTGTGATTTTGCCGTTCTCTATAATTACATCCTCGGTGATATCGCATGCCGAATCCCCGGCAATATCCTGCATGAACACGGTTTTTGTGTCCCTCTCTATATTAATTATAAGTTCGCGATATTCTCCGAAAACTCCGATTATATCCGAATTTTAGCCGGAGATACTAACGCGGCAGAGTGGGATTTCATAAGTTATGCCGATGGTTGCAACGGATAACGCGCCGTTTGGATTTTTTGAGGTAATTACATACGGAACATTTCCGTTTTTGTCAGCTTCTGCGTCATCCGGAGCGCAAACTCGCGCAATTCTTGCCGGTGCTTTGGTTTCGATTGTATTATCCTTTATCTTTTCTTTAAACCAAAGAACGTTAAACCACCATGTTTCAAATTCCACGGTCTGCATTTTTCTGAAAGCGATATCCTTATTCTTTTTCCCCAATCTACTTTCCAATATGCAAAGCCCGATTCTTCGGTTTCCTTAACCTTTTGTGTCCAATATTCTTCGGCATTTGAATCTCCTGCAAATTTTTCCGATTCCTGAGCACATACCCAGCTACCGAGGCTACTTCCGGGAATTTTTCTTTATTAAGAATCAAGCTTCCGTAATACGCTGGGTCATCCTCTTTCGGCACATCCCAACCGTCATCCATAACAAGGAATAAATCGTCGCGAGCCTCTTCATAAAAATATGCCCAGCCGTAAGGAACTTCTTTATCGAATAAAGTCTTTTCACCTATTATTGCGCGCTATCCTTCGGGCTTTCCGTCACAGGTTGCATAAAGCCGAGTTTGCCATGTGCAGTAATAGTCCGGCGACGGATTTGCCGTATTCGGTATCAGGTTGATATCGATTTTTTTTCATATGTGTTCTCCCTATTTTATTTCGTTATATACCGGTTTCCGCAAAACAGTAGTCATCGCACCATTTATTCTCTGGTGAATCGGAATTCCAAATGCATTTTTCTTTAAAGAAGTCTGCGGGCACAACTTGCCAGCTTTCTCCCGCAAGAAGATGATGCGGTCCCAAAAGATTTCTTAAATTGTTAATGAGAGTTAATCTAATCTTTGTTTTCCCGCATACGCCGAAAGACGCAAGGGGCAACCTGTTGTCGGTGAGCATAACTTCTGTTTTTCCGCCGATTTCAACTCGTACGGCACTTATACCGCGGGGAACAAGCTCCAAAACCGGATTAGAACCCTCTATATCAATTTCGCCCTCAATGCACATTTCACCACACCAGAACGGATAACCTTGCTGTTCAATATTCTTAATTCCGATTGCTGTCTTTGGTGCATCGATTTCAAATCCGCCGTTGTAGCGAACTGCGTTTTTGTCAAGTTTGCTCCACATTCCGTCGGTTTTAACAGAGAAATTTCCTATTAGGTATACCGCTTCGATTTCCATATCATAAACAAGCTTGTTCTTTTCGCTTTCAAAGAATTCAGCACGCTTTAAGCTTTGGTAGAATTCTTCTTTTTGCACAAAATCACATTCAAAAGAGATTGTGTTTTCGCCGAGAATTATGTATTTTTCAATCGGTATTGTTTTAAAGCTCTTATCTCTGAAATATCCGCTTATATTTTTTTCTATTTTCTTGCCGTTTACGAAAATCTCAAAGATTTCGGGGGTTTCAACGGCAATCTCCAAATTTTTCGGCAGATTGTTCACGGTTACGTGATAATCCTGATGTATCCGTACCTTTTTTGCAAGGGCATTGGCTCTTTCGCAAATATTCAGCACATATCCGTTTTTCTCTATGAGCTCTCCGTCAAAGTAGTAGTCGCAGAAGTCAAGTGTCAGAGCGTTTTTGACAGGCTCAACAATTTTAAATTTCCCGGAGGGGCGAATAATGGTATGAGCCTTTGCCACAGATTTCTGCGCCGTTTTGTTATCGTCAATCACCATTAAACTGCCCCATGGTTCAAATTCGTAGTCGGCATTAAAATCGTTGAGTTCTCCGGTATAAATATCAAGCTTCTTTCCGCCGGTGTTAATTTTGCCGATTTTTCTCTCAGGGGAGGTGTTTACAAAATAATGCAGTGTAAACTCATCAAATTCTCTTTTGGTATATGTGATTTCCTCGTTATCGATTATCGGATTTCTCGAAAGCTCATCTTCGGTAACAATCTTTCCGCCGGAAGCGGTAAATTCCTCAATTAATTTTTCCGTTGACGGCAGAAGTACGTCACAGCATGACATAATGACCGCAGAGTAACTCTGATTTCCAATAATAAGCCGTCCGTTTTCTGCCTTTGCGTGGCGCTCCATAATTGTTTCGTCACCCAAATGGAACGGAATATGCTTTTTCTCAAGACTCATTATTACTTGCAAAAATTTGTCATTGAGCGCTTTTATCTCGCCCATACCTCCCTCATCGGAATTTCCAGAAAGTTCGGGACCGAGTTGAGAACAATACAGCGACCAAGCCGTTGTTTGCGGATGAATTAGCAGGACATCTGCTTTTTGTGTCCCTTTCGATAGCAACATTCCCTCACGGGACATTGCATTGTTGAATTTCTTATATTCGTTCCACCACGGCTGTTGATAGTACATGGCAGGCGGATAATCACGTTTTCTTATTCCGCGGATTGAATATCCCTCAAGATGCTGGCAGAGCACATTTATTCCGTGTACCATCTGCCATTCGTAGATTCCTTTAAGTTCGGTAAGGCTCACATTGTGACCGCAAAGAGCAAAGGTTTCGGATATTACCTGCTCCTTTCCGAGCTGACTTGCAACCGAAGAAACCTGAAGAGGAGTGAGGCAATCATAAATTTTTCTGCCCAGCCAATCCATTCCGGGAACATGCAGATATTCATAGTGCGGCATGCATGCACCGTTGGTTGTGAGCTGAGAAAGCAGAGTTTCCTCCAAAAGCATATGCCCTGTAAATTTAACGCCCCAATTACTGCAGGTATCGTAAATTTGCTTCATGAAAGCGGAAGAAAATAAATCGGTAACCATTTTCCAAAACTTTACGCGCGTATTTTTGTAATCGCCTACCGGGAGAATGAGTTCTTCTAAATGCTCGTAAAGGTCACAGCCGTATTTTTTTGAATATTCGTCTCTGAATACAAAGCTCCACGGAATACCCATACGCGAAATCTGCGGTTCATCTGTAAAGAACCCCTCGATATTGTTTCCGTATTTTTCATGGTAAGGCTTGTAAGCGATTTCGATAAATTCCTTTATAACCTTTTCGTCCAAAACGTCAACGTAAAAAGGATTGACATCGAAATAAAACCAGTGTTCACCGCACTTTGTTATAACATTTTCATCCGGGCGATTTTCAGACATTCTCAAAAATTTCTGCTGATATTCTATTCCCATGCCGTTGACAGCCCCGTTACCGAAGCCGCTGGGCCAGCCGTTTTCATCGTATGCCCATGCCCCCATACCGGTTTCCTTTGCGGCGGCAGTTGCGGCATCGATGTTTTCAAACCACTCTTTGCCCATGTATTCTGTCTTAAGACCGCCTCTTGCGTGCATGAAAAAGCCGCCTATCCCGACATCATCCATCATATGTACCTGTTCAACGGTTTCATTTGTGTCAAGCTCTTCGTTCCAGCTCCAAAAAGGAATTGGTCTGTATTTTTTTTCAACTGTTTTAAAATCCATTTTTCTCTCCTCAAAGGGCATTAAATGCCTTGCAAATAAGTATTGTAGATATTATATCGTAAATTTGATTGATTTTCAAGACCCTTAATTTAAAATATGAAAATTGATTGATTTTAAAGCATTGCACAAATATTTTTGAAAAATGTAGGTTTGTCAATGATGTGTTACACATTTCAGAAAATTTCTCCATAACG
>CAYMBZ010000025.1:0-20274 GCA_964388835.1 uncultured Lachnospiraceae bacterium | reverse complement strand
CCTTTATATTGATATCTTATTGTACAATATTGACTATGTGATATTATGGAGGCTTAGTATGAACAAACAATCTGTACCCGAGCAAAAAGTCATATTCAATGATACCTCTTCCATTCCGGTATATGTTGAGGGCGGAAAATTCAGGGATTACGAGTATCAGTTTCCCATGCACATACATGATGAAATAGAAATCTTGGTCGCATTAAAGGGACCGATATATGTCAGCAGTGATAAAATGAAATACGTACTGAATAAAAATGATGTAGTGCTGGTGAACAGGCGTGTTCCCCATTCAACGGTATATCCACCGTATGCATGTACCAACATACTTCAATTCAGGCTTAACAATATGGTACCTCAGCTTCCGCAGAAAACAAATATTTATTTGTCATATTTCATGAGTGATATCAGAACGGACATGCTCTATTTCGACAGTACGCACCCAATTTCCAAAGTAATTTCGTCAAACATCGAGCTGATACTTAAGGAAAAAGAAAATAAAGATAAAGGATATGAAATGTATATACAGGCATATTTGAAATTAATTCTTGCCACATTGTATCGAAATGAAATTTTTAAGGATGACACCGATTGTTTTCATTACGAATCACTCACAAAGGTATTGCCAGTAATTCGCTATATAGAAGAAAATTACACCAAAGATTTGACATTAGATTCTCTTTGCGGTATTGTGAACATGAATAAGTCCCACCTTTGCAGAGTTTTCAAAAAGGCTATCGGTATAACCATGATTGATTACTTGAATTTTATAAGAATATGGAACGCGGAAAAGCTTTTGGCAACAACAGACGAAAAAATTCTCAACGTTTCCATGAACGTGGGATTTTCTAACATATCATACTTCAACAGAACTTTCAAGCAAACAACGGGCATGACTCCGTCGGAATATAAAAATATCGTTTATTCAAAAAAGCATAAATAGACATGATGCGGGAACCGATTTATGTTTTGCGGCATAATATCCTCAAAATTACAGATAATACTGAACAAGAAAATCACTCTGCATGCCTAACGGCTTTTTGAAAGGAGAATTTTTATGTTCAGAGGAAAAGTTGTGATAATCGGCGTCGGTGCTGTCGGCGCAACAACCGCATATACCCTGCTTTTGGGGGGATTATTCCAAGAAATCGTTCTTATCGATATCAACAAGAAAAAGGCTGAGGGGGACGCGCTTGACATGGCTCACGGAGTATCACTTGTAAAGCCTGTAACCGTATTTGCGGGAGATTATTCCGATTGCAGGGATGCGGATATTGTCATAATCGCCGCGGGTGCACCGCAAAAACAAGGACAAACCCGCCTTGACTTATTAAAAGAAAACATTGATATTCACGGCAAGGTGATAAAAAACATTATGAAGTACGCCACCTCCGATGTGATTTTAATGCCGGTTTCAAATCCCGTGGATATTCTCACCTACTCGGCATATAAGCTCTCGGGATTGCCGAAAAACCAGGTCATCGGCTCGGGTACGGTGCTTGACACTTCACGTCTTAAGTACTTGATTAGCCGAAAAACCGGCGTGGATGCCAGAAATTGCCACACATATATCATCGGTGAGCACGGCGACAGCGAAGTTGCTGCCTGGAGCGTAACAAACATAGGCGGTATGACCATGAACGAATTTTGTAAATATACCGGAAAGTGTAATCTCACAGACCTTGATACAATGCACGATGAGGTCAGAAATTCCGCCTACGAAATAATACAAAAAAAGGGCGCTACCTATTACGCAATCGCCGTTGCGGTAGCACGAATATGCGAATGTATTGCCGGCGACGAAAATTCCATTCTTACGGTGTCGGGAGTTTTTGAGGGCGAATATGATATTCGTGATGTTGCGCTTTCCGTCCCCACCATGGTCGGAGGGCGCGGTATCGAACGCATTTTTGAGGTACCCTTTTCCAAAGAGGAAATGAAAGGACTTCGCGATTCCGCCGCAACACTTTCGGCACTTCTTCGCGAAATCGGGATGTAGATAATGAAACAATCAAAGGAGGCTGTCTCACTAAAAACTTGAAACAGCCCCTTTTCTCTTATGCGAAATTTGGTTACTACCCTTTTCTCTATATTGGCACACGCTCCCATCATCTCTCCGATTTTTTGTGAATACAAATAAAATCAACTTATAGACTTTTTGTCAACACTTTATATACAGTGCCCGTTTTTTCATTTTACAAGAGTACCGGATTTGTCAAATGCAGTATATCTTAAAAGGAAATACTTACAACATAAACTACGTTTTTATTAACAAACATAATTTACTCCCGCAAAAAAATATCGAAATTATCGTTTTTTTTTCAATAGCTATTGAAGATTTGCATAAATTCTGTTAAAATGGTATTGTATATTTTTATACACTCTATATGGAAGGGATGTAATTACAGTGGATGAAAGATGTGTTCTTATTATAGAAGATGAACAGGCAATTGTAGATATTCTTAAATTTAATTTTACAAAAGAGGGCTACAAGGTTCTCGAAGCAATGGACGGTCAAACAGGTCTTGAGCTTGCGCTCTCGGAAAACCCCGACCTCATTCTCTTGGACGTTATGCTTCCGAAAATGGACGGTTTTGAGGTATGCAAAAAGGTTCGCGAAAAATCTTCTATACCCATTATAATGCTCACCGCACGTGAAGAAGAGGTGGACAAAGTTCTTGGGCTTGAACTGGGTGCGGATGATTATATGACAAAACCGTTTTCAATACGTGAGCTCACCGCGCGGGTAAAAGCAAATCTGCGCAGAACATCAATAGACCGTGAACGTGCGGCTCAAGAAAACCCAAATTCCATTTCATCCGGCGAGCTTACCATAAACGTTGAGCGATACGAGGTTTCAAAACGCGGCAAGGTTATAGACATAACCCTCCGCGAGTTTGAATTGCTTAAATTTCTCGCAACACAGCCGGAAAAGATTTTCTCAAGAGAAAGTCTTTTGGAAAATGTGTGGGGATATGAATATTACGGCGATGTGCGCACAGTTGATGTTACCGTTCGCCGTTTAAGAGAAAAAATCGAAGATGATCCGGGCATGCCGCGCTACATCATAACCAAACGCGGTGTCGGCTACTATTTCAATAAGGCGTGAAAACATGTTTAAAAGCATACAAACAAAAATCGTAGCAATTTTTATACTTACCATATTGTCTGTGGTAGTGGTCATAGGCTCATTCCTCACCACAAACATTGTAAAATTCTACAACAACGAATTCTCGGTAATGATGGAGCAGGTATTCTCCCCCTCCCTCGTCTCCGAGCTTGAAAAAAGCGCCGAATCCGGCGGAGCGGATGCAATAGTAGATATCGTAAGCTCCTATATCGGCCCTTTAGGCATTGATACCTACCGTTTTTACGGTATATTGGATGCAAAAAGCGGAGATGTTATACACATTTCCGACAAAACCAAAAGCGCCGGGCTTGAAAAAAGTGATAATATAATAACTGCTATGACAGGGAAAACCGGTAATCTTTCCAATACGAAAAAAAGCTATATGGATTATGCACTGCCCATAAACGTCGGCGGCGCTCCAAAATACATCGTGTATGTGAAGGATAACAAAAATGAAGTGAATTCGGTTACCGAAAATGTACTCTTTATTCTTGTTGAAGCATTAATATTTTCGATATTTATCGCGGTAATTCTGAGCTGGCTTTTCAGCCGAACCATAACGCGCCCCATACGCACTCTTACTCAAAGAGCGGAGCAAATTGCATCGGGTGAATTTGACAAAGTCTCCTCCCCCGCCGAAAAATCGGATGACGAAATAGGTATTTTATCGCGGACTTTCGGATACATGGCGGACGCACTGCATGACACAATCGAGGAGGTTAACTCCGAAAAGAACAAGGTTGAGACAATTCTTAACAACATGACCGACGGAATTCTTGCTTTCAACCTTTCCGGCACGCTCACCCATATCAATCCGGAAGCGAAAAAAATAATAGGCAGACAATATTACGACGATTTGCGTTTCGACACTTTTTTTAAAGAAATAAATGCCGATATCACAATCGGAAGCCTTGTTTATATATCGCATGGTGAAACCGCCGAGCGGCAAGCAACAGTTAAGGATAAAATTATACGTTTTTCCTTTGCTACCTTTAACATCGAAAACAAAATCGGCGGAATTCTCGTGGTTATGCAGGATATTACAAGCCAGCAGAAGCTGGAAAACTCACGCAGAGAATTTGTTGCCAATGTTTCCCATGAGCTTCGCACACCGCTTACAACAGTGAAATCCTATGCCGAAACGCTTATGGATATGCCTACTGATACTCAGACACAGAACAGATTTCTTGCCACAATTGCTGCGGAAGCGGACAGAATGACAAGAATTGTTAAGGATTTGCTCACTCTTTCCCGCTTAGATGAAGGGCAGTATGAGCTCCGCCCTTTTGAAAGTATCGACCTTTCCGATTTTTTATCGGGAATTGTTGAAAGAATGTTTTTCTCTGCAAAGGAAAAGCATCAATCAATCCGGTATTTTCCTGCGGATTCTTCATGCTTCATCATGAGTGACCGTGACAAATTGGAGCAAGTTGTTCTAAACATAATATCCAACGCAATCAAATACACACCCGAAAACGGAAAAATTGAAGTTTACTCGGGAAAACTCTATAAAGATGCCTACATCAAAGTGCGGGACAACGGAATAGGAATCCCAAAAGAAAACTTGCCACGCATTTTTGAAAGATTTTATCGTGTGGACAAAGCGCGTTCACGCGAAACCGGCGGAACCGGTCTCGGTCTTGCGATAGCAAAACAAATCATGAATCAGCTCGGCGGAAACATAACCATTAACAGTACGCAGGGCGAGGGTACCGAGGTCATAATTTCAATTCCCCTTTAAATGTTATTTGATTTTAAATACGGTGTAACAGCTCTGTAATACTGATGTGTTATAATGTTTATAATAAAATGTAATTTTTACTTCACACCGAAAGGATGTTCTTTATGAAAAAGAAAATTATATCAATAATGCTTGCGGCGTTGATGCTGTTTGCACTTCCTTGCGTTTCACATGCAGCATACGAAACATCTATACCGCTTAACGCACAGGGCAACACTTCCGATCTTATATATATCAAAAGACCTCAGTCTCATTCCGCTTCCACGTCGGACAAAACCTACACCTTGTCCGCTGTCGGCGCATCGGGTACCAATATCCGTGTTTACAGATATTCCTCGGGAGAAAACATCTGTAAGCTCATTAAATCCTCTAAACAAATCGGCGCAAGCGGATTGTACAGCACCGTTGTGGATTTACCCGGTAGTAGCAACACTTTTGTTGTTTATGCGGAAAACGGCAGTTCCAACCAGGTGGTTAAGATAGAGATTTCAAAGGTTAAAAGAAGCACGGTAGACAAGCTGAAAAACGCTACCGTAAATATATTAAATTTCCTTAAATAAAGAGGTTGCGCCATGAACAAAGAACGAGTTAAAAGCGTCATTCTTGCCTTGCTCATAATCTTCAATCTCCTACTTGCGGAAAATATACTTGCAGACAAAAAATTATGGCCCTCCGGCTATAATTTTTTTAGTATAAGATCTTCTTCCGGGAAGGATTATTCAATTATAGGGCACTTGACCTTACCTGAAAAAATTTTTGTAAGCACCGGATATCAATCCGATCGCTTTGAATATATGCGAAACAGTGCGGAGTTCAATGATATTTATTCCGAAGTTTGTGAAGTGCTGAAAAAAACATTCTCACTGCCGGAAAAAAGTGCCGCACCGATTTCCTCGGACAGCTGGTACACCGCATTGTCGGCAAAATCAATTTATCTTTCGTATCCATGCCGCTTTTCGGCACGCAGTTTTTCGGAATTACTCGGAATTTCTCAAACCGAAATGAATTTTTCCGGTTTTTCGGATATTATAATCGGCGAGAACGGCAGTACGTACATTAAAGATGATTCCGCAAATGCATTTTTCCGAATCGAAACCGCAGCTGACCTCAGCAAACTGATTGGCACCGCCTCGGAAAACAACACGGATGATGAGACGGTTATAAACTTTTCCTTTGACCTTAACTTTGATAAGGATTTCGGAGACCAAAAAACCTTTCTTTCTCCGATGATACCGATTTATTCTGCGCCGGTTTTGGCTGAAACTCTTATGCCGCAAAACCCAATTTTCCGCGACGGAGAGATAAACCAAAGGGTTTTAAGTAATATATTATCGGTGTTTTCAATAAATCCCAATACAGTACGCCGCTACACGGAAGCGGACGGCACAGTCGTATTTGTGGAAAATAACTGTATCCTCAAAATTTCCGCACAAGGTGTTTTATCATACACCGCAAATAACAGCGGAATTGCACTTTCATCAAGCACTTCCGATACGGCATCAATTGTCACAGCCATCTCGGAATTTATCAGCAAAGTGAATTCTGCCGCAGAAATAAGTGCTGACATGTGTATCACTTCCCCGCTTACTTCGGACAGTGTCCAAAGATTTACCCTTGACTATATCGAAAACGGCTTGCCCGTAAAATATAATGGCAAAAACGCCGCTTCTTTGGAGATTAAAGACGGGTGCCTTGCGGAATATACACAAATTCTCAGAGTATATGAGCACACCACCAACCGACAGATGACCTCCCTTTACATAGAGGCACTTGACAGCGTTATTGCAGACTATCAGAGCTCTATGAATGAAATTCATATTACAAAAATGTTTCCTGCGTATCTTGACGATTTGTCTTATGAAGAAAAACTCCCCGATTGGTATATAGATATCGATAACGTACTTGTGCAATAAGAAAGGAATGATTGAATGAATTGGAGCAAGGCAAAAAACATACTCATTTTTCTCTTTCTGTTTACCGATATATTTCTCCTCGCTAATTTTATTGCCGGGCGAAAGCTTGCGGAAATACCCGAGAACATAATCACATCCACGGTAAGTATTTTAAGTGAAAACAATATACAAATCAATCCTGATATAATCCCTCGGAGAACGCCCTCCGCGCCCTATTCGGAAGCGGAAAATATTATTTCCGATTATTCGGCTTTTGCCGAAAAGTTTCTCGGCGAAAATTTTACAGCCCTGGAAAACGGTAATTTTAAAAGCGACGCAGGCACGCTTTCAATTATTGGTGACAGCTTTGTTTTTACCTCAGGCAGTGAAAATACCCCAAACTCTTTTGAGCGATTTACCGAAAAAAATCTAATCGATGCGGCGTCACGCTTCCTTTCGGAAAAGGGATTTGCCGATATTTCCTCGGCAAAATGTGAAACTTTAAAAACCGACCACGGCATGGAAGTTACCTTTGCCGGCTTCATAAACTCTCTTCCGTTTTTTAATTCAAAGGTTACGGTTGAGTTCTTTGGCGGCACTGTTACTTCGGTCCGCGGCACATGGTTTAATGAGCTAAGTTCCCGCGGTCAAGCCTCTGAGCTGAAAAGCGCAACCTCAGCTTTGATTGAATTTATCCCAAAATATTTGGCAAGCGCACTTGAAATTCAATCCATCACTCTCGGATACAACATTCCCGAAAGTGCTTCTTATCACAAATCCGCCGTTCTTGTACCAACCTGGTGCATAACCGAATCGAACGGCACTAAGCACCTTCTCGACGCGCGTACACCGGAATAAAATTATCTGCTGTAAAAAAGGATGTGGCACTTTGATACGACTTTCCGAACATTGGCGGTCACATCAAACAATGCCACATCCCTTTTACAGCTTTTTATATATTTTTGAAGTTCAAAATATCCAAGTCAACCGGCGTGTATCCCTCCAGATAATCCAGCAGTTCCTCAGGTCTCTCAAACACCTTGTAAAGTTCCTCACACTCTTTTTTTACGAAATTCTCTCTTATCGCCTTATCCATAAACTTAAGCAGCTCATCAAAATAATTATTTGTATTGTATATCGCAATTGCCTTGCTGTGTCTTGAAAGCTGTTTTAATGTAAGTATTTCAAAAAACTCATCAAAGGTTCCTATTCCGCCGGGAGCCATAACAAATCCATCCGACATATCCTCCAACAGCTTTTTTCTCTCGCGCATGGTTTCCGGTCTTATCAGCTCACTGCAATTTTCATATACCATGCCGTCCACATTGAAAAATCCCGGTGTAATACCTATAATCTTGCCACCGCCATCTGCGGTACCCCTCGCCGCAGCGCCCATAACGCCGCCGTCGCCACCACCGAAAACAAGCGTGTGTCCTCTTTTTGCTATCAAATTTCCCAGTTCAAACGCCGAATCGATAAAGACTTTGTCAATCAAATCACTTGAAGCACCGTAAACGCAAATATTCATAATTACCATCCTTTCACCGCTTTGGTTTCTGCTTTCACGCATAAAACCTGTAATTTATATTATATACATTTTCAAAACGGCTGATACCGCCACTGCGCAATTTTATTACGCAATGAGTAACAGCCGTTATCTTTATTCGTATAAATGTTCCAAAATGGATGCAACCTCCATTTTGGTCGGAACACGCGGATTTGTCTTTGTACATGCATCGTTTACTGCATGCTCCGCCATTTTATCTATAGCATTGAAATACTCATTTTTGTCAATTCTACACTGGGAAACCGACAGCGGCATATTCATTTCCTTCATAAGGAACTGAATATAGCTGACCAGTGCGCGCACGGTAGTGATTTCATTGAAATTGTTTACACCGAGCAATTTTGCGGCATTGACATATTTCTTTACACAAGGAGCATACGTAGGTCTGCTCTTTGAGTGTTTATTGATATCCGCATTATATTCTATTATATGCGGAAGTACCATTGCATTTGCTCTTCCGTGTGGAATATGGAACTGCGCACCTATTGCATGTGCAATACCGTGATTAAGCCCCAGAGATGCCGAGTTAAACGCCAACCCCGCAAGACATGATGCTACATGCATTTTCTTTCTTGCGTGAGCATCATTGTTGTCAAGATACGAACGCAGAAGAAAAGTTCCGCATATTTCAATAGCCTTTTCCGCAAGCGCGTTTGAAAATTCGTTATTCTCCACGCTTACATATGCCTCAAGCGCATGAGTTAAAACGTCCATACCGGTATCTGCCGTAACCGTTGCCGGCACGCTCTTTACAAGCTCCGCATCCAAAATCGCCTCTGTAGGAAGCAAACTCTCTGACACGAGCGGATATTTGATTCCTTTTTGAGAATCGGTTACAACCGCAAAGCTTGTAACCTCACTTCCGGTACCGCTTGTTGTCGGGATAGCAATAAGAGCCATATCCGAAGAACCGGTAACCTTGCGAGCAAATTCGCGTATAGCCTTTGCCTCATCAAGAGCACTACCACCGCCCACCGCAATTATACATTCCGGATTACACTCGGCAACCTTTTCCACGCCTGCCGTAATCTTTTCAATCGGCGGGTCGGGTACTACATCCGTAAACACATCAAATTCAATATTTCCGTTTGTTAATCTGTATGTAATAGCTTGGAGCATGCCGCTCTTTTCTATAAAAGGGTCTGTGATAACAAGCACTTTGGAATATGGCAGATTTTCAAGCCTGTCCAATGCGTTATCACCGAAATAAATTTTTGTTTTAATGTCAAAGCTTTTCATTTGTTATTCTCCGTTTCCAAAACTTTTACTGTATTAATACTATTTTACTATATTTTTTCAAAAATTTCAATATATTTTTGCTTTTTTTTGAATAATATGTTAAAATAATATTGTGAGCCGATAATCACTTAACTTTTTTTCGGCACCTTGTATAATCGGTCAAATATTTTTTAATGAAAATTTTGAGAGGAAGAGTTCAAAATGAGAAAAGCCGGTATTTTAATGCACATTTCAAGTCTGCCCTCCGATTACGGAATAGGCACACTCGGAAGAGATGCATTTGAATTTGTTGATTTTTTGAAGCGTACAGGTCAAAGCTGTTGGCAGGTGCTCCCACTGCACCCTACCGAATACGGCAATTCCCCCTACCAAAGCCCGAGCGTATTTGCCGGAAATCCGCTTCTTATAGATCTTACCGAACTTAAAAATTCAGGTCTTACAGATGATGAGGATTTTGATGGGCTATACTTCGGCTTTAAAGAGGACAAGGTTGATTTTGAAGCAGTAAAGGCGTATAAATACAAACTTCTTGAAAAAGCATTTTCTCGTTTTCGCATCACACCGGAATATAATTCTTTTGTATCGGAAAATTCCTATTGGCTTGAAAATTTCGCGCTTTACTCAGCACTTAAGGAACACTTTGACAACGCCCCATGGTATGAATGGGATGAGGATATAAAAAATCGCAAGCCGGTAGCATGCGAAAAATATTCCGGGCTTCTTTGGAACAGAATTGAGTTGTACAAATTTCACCAATATGTCTTCTTCACACAATGGCATAAGCTAAAGAACTACGCTAACAAAAACGGCATTGAAATCATCGGCGATATCCCTATCTACGTTGCACTTGATTCCTGCGATGTGTGGACAAACCGCCGTCTGTTCTCACTTGATTCAGACGGAATGCCCACAGAAGTTGCGGGCTGTCCTCCCGATGCTTTTTCCCAAGACGGTCAGCTTTGGGGAAATCCTCTTTACAATTGGGATATAATGGCGCGGGACGGCTACAGCTGGTGGATAAATCGAATTAGCGCAAGCATGCGACTTTACGATATCGTCCGCCTTGACCATTTCAGAGGCTTTGAAAGCTTTTATGCCATTCCGTCGGACAGCTTAAATGCAAAACAAGGCGTATGGCGAAAGGGACCCGGCATGAAACTTTTCAGCGCCGTTACAGCCCGCGTGCCGCATGCGCGACTCATAGCCGAGGACCTCGGATATCTTACCGAAGACGTGTTAAAACTTTTAAAAGCAAGTGGCTTTGCCGGCATGAAGGTGCTTCAATTCGCTTTTGACCCATATAATGATAATCCGTATCTTCCGTATAACTATCCGGAAAACTGCGTTGCGTACACCGGTACGCATGACAATGATACAATTATCGGCTGGTACCAAAACGAGCCCAACAAGGAATTTATCCGCGACTATCTGAATGTCGGAACCGATGATCTTGTGCCCGTAGCAATGGTTCGGACAGTTCTTGCAAGTCGTGCAAATCTTGCCATAATCCCAATTCAGGATTACCTCGGATACGGCAAACGTATCAACACTCCGTCAACCGTAAGTGATGATAATTGGAGCTTCCGCATAACAAAAGGCGCACTTCATGACGGTGTTGCCTATCACATAGAACATCTGACCCGCCTTTACAAAAGGCAGAACATATAAAAATAAAGCCCCGTACTCTTGCGGCGCATTGCCTCTTGTGTACGGGGGATTTTTGTGGACAATTATGCAATTTCCGAAAGCCTGCTTTCAATTTTACGCGCTTTCCCTACTACCTCCGGAGATGAAAGCTTATCCATATTTTTTTCGGCAAGCAAATCAATCTCTGCTCTTATTTCCTTTATTCTTTCGTCACAAACTGTCATTTTCATCTCTCCTTTCTGCTACATATTCAATTTATCACAATAAATCGCATATGTCAATACGATTTTACTTTTTTTACAAAAAATCGTGCGACACTTTCCGACATCTTATTTCATGTATCTTCAAAATGCAACCTCAAATCCAACTTTTCCGTTTTTTATTCCATTTTATTTTGTGATAAAAAAGCTTGCATTGCGACAAATTTATCATAAAAACCGCTTATTTTTTTTGTTGAAAACCCCGTATCTGCTCAAAATGTAATTCAGCACAATAACAGCGGCATTTGTAACAATTTTTGCCCGGTCGCCGCCGAAATTTAAAATATCAACCGCAAGATACATAAGCAGAACATCAATGATTCCGGTAACTGCGCGTGATATGAAAAACATCGATGCCTCAGCCTTGATATTTCGTGATTTACTTTCAAATACCCATTTACGGTTCGTTACATAGGCAAAAAGCACTGCGCATACCCACGCAATAACATTGGAAACGGTATTTGACCGCAATAATTTGTAATAAGCAAACGTATATACCGCGGTATTTATTACGGTGGTAAGCGCACCGAAAAGGATGTATAAACTATACATCCTAATTTTTTTCCGTTCCATCGTTCTTCTCCCCGTTCATAATTATCGATTCGATAATATATTTTGGGCGGTGCTTCGTCTCAAGATATATCTTCCCCACATATTCTCCCACAACGCCTATCATCAGCAGTTGCAGACCGCCTATCGCCCATATAGACACGCCGAGGCTCGCCCAGCCGCTTACGGTATTTCCCATACTGTGTTCCGCAATGCAATAGCACAGCATAAAAATACTTACCAAAAATGATATAATCCCAAGCGCCAGAGCCATTTTGATAGGTCTTACACTAAAAGACGTAATCCCCTCCATGGCAAAGGACAACATTTTTTTAATCGGGTACTTAGATTTTCCCGCATAGCGTTTCTCCCGCGTATATCCTACCACCGATGACGGATATCCGATTTGCGGAACTATTCCGCGTAAAAATGTATTCACCTCATCAAAAGAAGCAAGCCCCTCCAATGCTCTTCGGCTCATGAGCCTAAAATCCGCATGATTAAACACTATATCCACTCCCATGAGATGCATAAACCTGTAAAAGCACTCAGCCGAGAACCTCTTAAAGCGGCCATCCGACGCACGTTCCTTACGCACGCCGTACACTATATCCTTGCCCTTTAAAAACTCATCGATAAATTTATCAACAACGCCTATATCGTCCTGTAAATCCGCATCCATAGAAATCACTGCATCCGCATATTCCTTTGCCGTCATAAGCCCCGCCAAAAGCGCATTTTGGTGCCCTCTATTTCTTGAAAGCTTTACACACGCAAAAACATCATCACTGTCGCAAAGCCGTTCCATAACCTTCTGCGTACCGTCGGATGAGCCGTCATTTACAAACAATATTTTGCTCTTGTCGGATATTTTTTCATTGTTAATCAGCGCGTGCATAAGCTCGGAGGTGCGTTTTGCAGTTTCCGGCAAAACCTCCTCCTCATTATAGCATGGTATTACCAGCCAAATAATTTTCATTTCAATCACCTTATAAAGTATTATGTAATTTCCGTATTATCATACATACTATAAACCCCTTTTGCGGCGTAAACCGTCAAAAGGGGAAAATTTTAATTATCGCGTTCCAAAATATCCGCAATTCTCTTGCATGCAAAGCCGTCCCCGTAAGGATTTGAAGCATGGCTCATCTTTTTATACTCTTCTTCATTCTCAAGAAGCGTTTTAAACTCTCTATATATGGTTTCTTCATCCGTTCCTACCAGCTTCAAAGTTCCTGCCTTGATTCCCTCCGGTCTTTCGGTGGTGTCACGCATAACCAGCACGGGTTTTCCCAGAGACGGTGCCTCCTCCTGAATTCCGCCGCTGTCGGTCAAAATCATATAACTTGCATTTAAAAAATTATGAAAATCCAAAACATCCAACGGTTCGATTATGCGGATACGGTCGCAATCACCTAAAATTTCATCGGCGGTATTTCTTACAGCCGGATTCATATGAATGGGATAAATCGCTTTTGTATCGGGGTGCTCAACCATTATACGCTTAATTGCGCGGAACATGTTTTTCATCGGCTCACCCAAATTTTCACGTCGGTGCGCGGTTATCATAATAAGCCGTGAATCCGCCGCCCATTCAAGCTGTTCATGGTGATAATCCTCACGGATTGTGGTTTTCAGCGCATCAATCGCGGTATTTCCTGTAACGAATATTCTTTCAGGATTCTTTCCCTCATGAATTAAATTTTCCTTTGACAGCTCAGTCGGCGCAAAATTATACTTTGAAACTATCCCAACCGCCTGACGGTTAAATTCCTCAGGATACGGGGAATAAATATTATATGTTCTGAGCCCGGCTTCAACATGTCCCACCGGAATTTGCAAATAAAAGCAGGCGAGCGCCGTAACAAAAGTTGTCGTGGTATCTCCGTGTACCAAAACAACCGATGGCTTTTCTTTTTCCAGAACCTCTTTTATTCTGTTCAAAATATTTGTTGTTATGTCAAACAGTGTCTGCTTTTCTTTCATTATCGACAGGTCGTAATCAGGTTTTACCGAAAACGCCTCAAGAACGATGTCCAGCATTTGACGATGCTGACCCGTAACGCACACAACCGTTTCAATATTTTTTCTGCTTTTCAGCTCGTTAACCAAAGGGCACATTTTAATAGCCTCAGGACGTGTGCCGAAAACAAGCATTACTTTTTTCATTATTCTAACCCCTTTCAAGGATTTACTTTTACTCTACCCTTATATAATACCACGTAACGGCAAATTAGTCAACATTTTCCTATAATTAAAGAGCGAAGCGTCAAGACCGCGCTCCGCTCACTTTTATTTATCTGAAAATTATGTCGTTACGTCCCGGACCGTTTGAAACAATCTTTATCGGGAAGCCTATCTCTTCCTCAACGAATTCGATATATTTCCTGCAATTTTCCGGCAAATCTTCGTACTTCTTAATTCCTCTTATATCGCACTTCCAACCCGGCAGAACCTTCAAAACCGGCTTTGCAATATTAAGTTTGTCTGTTGTCGGGAAAGATTTTGTAACCTCTCCGTTTATTTCATATCCTACACATACCGGAATTTCATCAAGATATCCCAAAACGTCAAGCACGGTAAACGCAACCTGAGTTGTTCCCTGAACCATACATCCGTATCGGCTTGCAACGCAGTCGAACCATCCCATTCTGCGCGGTCTGCCTGTGGTTGCACCGTACTCTCCGCCGTCTCCGCCTCTTCTTCTGAGTTCATCTGCCTCTTCTCCGAAAATTTCCGAAACAAAAGCACCTGCACCTACAGCGGAAGAATATGCCTTAACAACAGTGATTATATCCTTAATTTCATAAGGCGGAATACATGCCCCGCAAGCGCCATAACCAGCAATCGTCGGAGATGAAGTTGTGAAAGGATATATTCCGAAATCAGGGTCCTTCAAAGAACCGAGCTGACCTTCAAGAAGAATATTCTTTCCCTCTTTAATCGCATTATGCATAAACTCCACAGAATTTACAACATACGGTCTTACGATATCGGCATATTCCTTTAAAGTCTTGAACAGTTCATTCGCATCGATAAGCGGCTTATGATAAACATGCTCCAATATGAGATTTTTGTACTCGATTGTATTCTTAATCTTCTCCATGAGCTTGTCATCATCCTGGAGAATTTCCCATACCTGAAAACCGATTTTTGCATACTTGTCCGAGAAGAACGGAGCAATTCCGGACTTGGTTGAACCAAACTTTCTGTCCGAAAGCCTCTCCTCCTCGTAGGTATCCAAAAGAATGTGATACGGCATCAATACCTGTGCTCTTTCCGAAATAAGTATATTCGGCTTTTCTACTCCTCTTTCGGTAATCTCATTGATTTCCTTAAACAGCTGAGGAATATTCAGTGCAACGCCGTTTCCTATCATATTTATAACATTGCTGTTAAATGAACCTGACGGAAGAAGATGTAGCGCAAACTTTCCGTAATCGTTTACGATTGTATGGCCGGCATTAGCACCGCCTTGAAATCTTATAACGATATCCGCATCCTTTGCCAACATGTCGGTAATTTTACCCTTACCTTCGTCACCCCAGTTAGCTCCAACAACCGCTCTTACCATAATCTATTTCCTCTTTTCTTTATTAATTGTCATTTTCTATGAGCTTTCTGCCCATTAACACACCCATTACGGATGCCATCATAAGTCCGCGTGTCCATCCGCTCGAATCTCCGAGACAGTGAAGTCCCTTAATGCTTGTGTTAAAATCGGTGTCCATCTTAACACGATTCGAATAGAACTTCAGTTCGGGCGAATACAACAGCGTTTCATATGATGCAAATCCCGGCACAACTTTATCAACCGCCTTGATAAAATTGATAATATTCATCATTGCACGATACGGCATTGCCGCGGTAATATCTCCCGCAACCGCATCCGGAAGCGTTGGGCGAACATTACTCTGTGCAAGCTCCTTCGGCCAAGTACGCTTTCCGTCCAAAATATCGCCGAAACGCTGTACGAGAATTTGACCGTTTGCCAGCATATTTGTAAGCTCTCCAACCTTTTGCGCATAAGCAATCGGCTGATTAAAAGGTGTTGAGAAATTATGTGAGCACAAAATAGCAACATTTGTGTTATTTGACTTTTTCTCTTTATATGAATGACCGTTTACCACAGCCAAATCATTATCGTAGTTTTCCTGACTCACAAAACCGCCCGGATTCTGACAAAATGTGCGAACCTTATTTTTAAACGGTTCCGGCCAACCGATAAGCTTTGATTCATAGAGAACCTTATTCACTTTCTCCATAACCTCGTTGCGTACCTCAACGCGAACACCGATATCAACAGTACCCGGCTCATGCGCAATATTGTGCTCACTGCAAATATGCTCAAGCCATTCCGCACCACGTCTGCCCGTTGCAACAATTGTATGGTCGGCATATATTTCGCTGTCGTTTTTTCCGTCCGAAATATACGCACCCAAACACACATCATCTTCAAGAATGAGGTTGGTACATTCATAACCGAACATTATTTCCACACCATTTTCCAAAAGGTGTTTTTCTATAGCAAGATAAATGTCCTGCGCCTTTTCCGTTCCGAGATGGCGTATCGGGCAATCCACAAGCTTAAGTCCCGCCTGAATGGCATTTTTTCTGATTTCCTTTACTTCATCATCATTGCTGACACCCTCAACATGGGTATCCGCACCAAACTCAAGATAAATTTTATCCGTGTAATCAATTGTCTCCTGTGCCAGCTCTTCACCGATAAGCTGGGGAAGATTTCCGCCCACATCCGAGGACAGAGACAATTTTCCGTCGGAAAACGCTCCCGCACCGGAAAATCCGGTCGTTATATGACAATAAGGCTTACAGCCAACGCATTTTTGCGTTTTTGCTTTTGGACAGTGACGATTTTCTATACTTTGTCCCTTTTCTACTATTACAATATTTTTTTTGCTTCCTTTTCTAAGCATTTCAAGTGCAGTGAAAATTCCCGCCGGACCTGCACCTATTATAAGTACATCTTTTTTCATATATTCTCTCCTTTGCTCCGTCTGACACGAACGCCTTTAGTATATTAACACATACGTGCCGTAAAGTCAACCCGGAAAATTACCGTTCTTCGCGGAAATACGGCAATCCCAAGCTCTGCGGAGGTTGATTTTCTTTTTTACTTCTCACGCTTGTGAATATGAGCACAACTATCGTAACCAAATACGGCAGCATATTAAACAATGCAACCGAACTCCTTGAAAGTCCCGAAATATAGGAATAAGCTATATAAAGTCCGCCGAAAACAAATGAACCCAATATGCCGAGCTTCGGTTTCCACAGCGCAAATATAACAAGCGCAATCGCCAGCCATCCGCGGTCACCGAATCCGCCGTTTGTCCATGAGCCTCCGGTGTAATCCATAATGAAATACAATCCACCGAGACCCGCTATCGCACCGCCTATGCAGGTTGCCAGATATTTATATTTTGTTACGTTTATACCCGCAGCATCGGCAGTTGCAGGATTTTCACCCACGCTCCTGAGTTGCAATCCCGCACGTGTACGGCTCAAAAACCATGATGCCAAAAGCGCTATTATAACCGCCGCATATGCCAAAAATCCATGGGACAGAAAGATTTCTCCGAAAGCCCCGAGATTATCCGCAAATGGCAGTGTTGTTTTATAAAAATCTGCCGTTGTCTTAACCGATAAATTCCCTCCGTCCGCAAATATCTTTGTAAGCGAGCCTCCGAAAAAATCTCCGAAGCCTACACCGAAAGTTGTCAGCGCAAGACCGGTTACATTTTGATTTGCACGCAAGGTTATTGTCAAAAAGCTGTAAATCAACGCGGCAAGGGCAGAACCCACAAGCGAAGCCAAAAGCGGAATCACTATGCACCAAAACGCCTGAGGTGTCTCAACAGCTCTTTCATAAAGGTACGCACCTATTACGCCGCAACTTCCGCCCATGTACATGATTCCCGGAATACCAAGGTTTAAATTTCCGGATTTTTCCGTTATAATTTCTCCGGTTGAACCGAACAGGAGCGGTATCCCCTGTGCAATCGCTTTATTTATTACAGTTGCTATCATACCCTCTCCTCCTTATGATTCTTTCGAAAATTAATCTTGTACTGGACGAAAAATTCGCTTCCGATAATAAAGAACAATATAATTCCCGTCAATATATCGGATACACTTTCGTTAAGCTGAAAGGCTGTCGCAATTTCTCCCGCACCGCGTTCCAAAAATACAATCAAAAATGATGTAAGCGCCATGAATATCGGATTAAATTTTGCAAGCCATGAAACCATAATAGCGGTAAAACCCATGCCGCTTACAGTATTAGTGTTTATTGTGTGGTCTGTTCCGCTTACCAGCAAAAATCCGGCAACACCGCACAGAGCGCCCGAAATCGCCATAGTGCGCAAAATGACCTTTTTCACATTTATTCCCACATATCTCGCAGTGTTTTCACTCTCACCCACAACTGATATTTCATATCCCTGCTTGCTGTACTTAAGATAGATATACATAAGCACGGTTAAAACCGCAACAATCAGTATATTTAAAAGGTATTTTTGTCCGAGCACAGACGGAAGCCACCCGCCCTCCGTCATACGATTTATTACACCCACCGTATTGGAATCTTTTGGATTTTCCCAAAATACTATGCAGAAAGAAACAATCTGCATGGCAACATAATTCATCATAAGTGTAAACAAAGTTTCATTTGTGTTGAACTTAGCCTTAAAATATGCCGGAATTATTCCCCAAACCATACCTGCTATCATACAACAGGCTGCCATAAGCGGGAAAAGAATTATTCCCGGCACCGTTTCGCCGAAATAAATCATGCAAGCGGCAGCCGCCAATCCTCCAATCAAGGTCTGACCCTCAGCTCCGATATTCCAAAACTTCATTTTAAATGCCGGTGTCACTGCAAGGGATATACAAAGGAGCATAGCTAGCCTCTGTAACGTATTCCATATTTTTCTTGATGTTCCGAAAGTTCCCTTGAACATTTCAACATAAACCCTGACAGGATTGTAGCCCGTAAGCAACACAATTATACCCGCACATACCAAAAGCGCAAGCGCAATTGCAGCTGCACGTACTCCACATGCCTTATACCATGGCATAGCTTCCTTTCCGCGCTTTGTAATCTGCATTTTAGGTTCATGCGTGTGCTTTTCATTATTCTGCATCATCATGTGCCTCCTCTTGTAATTTTGTCATAAGAAGTCCGATTTCTTCTTTCTTTGCGCTTCTTGCATCAACCACACCGCTGACCTTTCCGCCGCAAAGAACCAAAATACGGTCGCAAAGTTCCAAAAGAACATCTAAATCCTCTCCGACAAATATAACCGCCGCGCCGCGTTGCTTCTGCTCGTTCAAAAGGTTATATATTGTGTAAGAAGAATTGATATCAAGTCCGCGCACCGGATATGCCGCCATAAGCACCGTCGGCGAAGAAGCAATTTCTCTTCCCACCAAAATCTTTTGCACATTTCCGCCCGAAAGTCTCCGCACCGGCGTATTTGCACTCGGAGTTGAAACCTGCAATCTGCTGATTATTTCATCCGCAAGGTCTCTCGGGCCCTTTCTCTCCAAAAATACAGATTTTCCTTTTTTATAGCTTCTCAGCATCATGTTATCCACAATATCCATATTGCCGACAAGTCCCATGCCGAGTCTGTCCTCCGGAACAAAGGAAAGACGCACACCCATATCGCGTATCTGCATGGGGGTTTTATCTCTTAAATTTTCAATTTTTCCGTTTTTGGCATCGTGATAGAAAATCTCGCCGTCATTCAGCTTCTGCAGTCCGGCAATTGATTCCAAAAGCTCTCTCTGTCCGCTCCCGGCAATACCCGCAATTCCGAGAATTTCTCCCGAATATGCCGTAAAAGAAATATCTTTCAAAAGCGGAACACCCTCGCGGCTGATACAGTTTATGTGACGTACCTCAAGTCTCTCTTTCGGATTTTCCGGCACGCTTCGTTCGATATTCAATGATATCTTCTGTCCAACCATCATTTCGGTAAGCTTTGTTTCGTCGGTTTCCGCAGTGTTCACTGTTCCTATATATTCGCCCTTTCTCAAAACCGCAACCCTGTCGGAAAGAGAAAGAACTTCGTGAAGCTTGTGTGTTATTATCACAATAGACTTTCCGTCATCGCGCATGCGGCGCAAAACATCAAAAAGTCTGCGTGTTTCCTGAGGCGTCAAAACCGCTGTAGGCTCGTCCAAAATGAGAATATCTGCGCCGCGGTACAGCACTCTGATAA
>CAYMBZ010000024.1:0-20637 GCA_964388835.1 uncultured Lachnospiraceae bacterium | reverse complement strand
GAATACCTTTAACGATATTATATACATCAATACCCTTATCATCACAAATCTGCTTAGCTTCTTCAATTGAAGAAATACCGTGTTTTGCAAGCTCTGCGTTGATTTGGTCGATTCTTCTTTCATAACTTTCAAATAATGCCATAATCTTTTACCTCCCCTTTATTATTCGCATCTCGGGTCGATAAGCTTTGCAGCATCATCAACTCTGCCGTATTGACCGGAAGCCTTTTCAAGAGCCTCATTTGCATCCATGCCTTTTCTGATCATTTCCATCATCTTTCCAAGGTGAACAAACTTATAACCGATAATCTGGTTTTCATCATCTACCGCAATCTTTGTTATATAGCCCTCTGCAAGTTCCAAATATCTCGGACCCTTTTCCAGTGTTGCGTATGTTGTACCAACCTGGCTTCTGAGTCCCTTACCCAAGTCCTCAAGACCTGCACCTATCGGCAGACCGTCCTCTGAGAAAGCTGTCTGAGTTCTTCCGTATACAATCTGGAGGAAAAGCTCTCTCATAGCTGTATTGATAGCATCACAGACAAGGTCTGTATTAAGTGCTTCCAAAAGTGTTTTTCCTACAAGTATTTCAGAAGCCATAGCCGCTGAGTGAGTCATACCCGAACATCCTACGGTTTCAACAAGAGCTTCTTGTATGATACCCTCTTTTACATTTAATGTCAATTTACATGTACCCTGCTGAGGCGCACACCAGCCAATGCCGTGTGTAAGTCCGGAAATATCTTTAATTTCCTTAACCTGTACCCATTTACCCTCTTCCGGGATAGGAGCAGGACCGTGATACGCACCTTTTGCCAAAGGACACATTTCTTCTACTTCGCGTGAATATTTCATAGTAGATTTCTCCTTTCAATATTTGCTGCACTTTTTTTTGCATACTACCTTAATTATACCATAAATCTGATAATATGCAACAAAAAATGAGAATTTTTTTATTTTTTTACATTTTAGCCGTCATTTTTCTGCGATAAAATCAGCATTTGTTACAGAAGTTTCATCAAAAATTCCACAACAAAAACCACAGCGCATGAACTTGCCGCAACTTCAAGAAGGCTCTTTCCGAAATATGCCGGAATTACCGCCGCAAAAAAACCCGCCACCGCGGAGTATATATTTGAAGTTGCTCCGAATATCGCGGGGATTGTCATAACCGACAAAACGGTATAAGGTATATAATACAAAAATGACAGTAAAAATTTATTTTTAATTTTCTTTTTGATTAATACAAGCGGTATCATGCGTACAAGGTACGTTATTCCTGCCATAACCAAAAGATATACCCAAAAGCTGTAATTATTCATCATCCTCTGCCTCCCCGCTCTGCGGTGATATCGCCGCAAAAATCGCACTTGCCGCACCTGCGCATATTATAATTGAAAATCCGCTCGGAATATTTTTAAGTCCCGGGGTATATGTAAACATGCAGCTCAAGATAATCGCCGTAATTACGCAAAGTGCTGTCGGACGATGTTTCTTTACTTCCGGAACCACTATGGCAACAAACATTCCGTAAATTGCAATTCCCAGCGCCGAAATGACCGAAGCCGGTAATATATTCCCCGCCGCCGCACCAAGCAATGTTCCCGCGCTCCATCCGAGATACGGTGTGAGTATAAGCCCGTAAAGGTACTTTCTCCCCACCTTTTTCTCATTTGCGGAAGCTACGGCAAACACTTCATCCGTATTAACAAAGGATATTATAAATCTATCTAAAAATCGTACACTTTTCCCGAGTTTTTGTGAAAGCGATACCGACATCAGCGCATATCGCAGATTTATTACCAGCTGAGAAAGCGCAATCTCTATCAAAGTGCCGCCTGAGAGTATAATCGGAACAGCCGCAAGCTGTCCCGCGGAAGTTACATTTGTCATCGATATCATAAGTGCGTGTATCCAAGAAAGACCGCTGTCAACCGCAAAAATACCGAAAGCAAATGCCACGGACACATAACCCAGACAAATCGGCATTCCATCGGAAATGCCTTTCAAAAAACTGTTATTTTCCTTCATATTTTCTCCTGTTAAACGGCGCTTTTAACGCCATGTTTTTATGCGTTTTGAATTAAATTCAATTAAGCAATCCAAAAACGGCAGACGGCTGTATGCAGCCTGCCGTTTTTTAATCTTAAATTATTATTTAAAATATTTAACCGCCGATCTGAAGAGTCCCATATCGTAATTTCCCGGAACATTTTTGTAAAGTCCCTTTCCGATACGTTCAGAATGTCCCATTTTTCCGAACACTCTTCCGTCCGGTGAAATAATTCCCTCAATAGCGGCACAGGAATTGTTCGGATTGAACTGAACATCATCTGTGGGATTTCCCGCAAGATCCACATACTGAGTTATTATCTGACCGTTTTCGGCAAGCTTTTTGATGAGAGAATCATCTGCAATGAATCTTCCCTCTCCGTGCGAAATCGGAACAGTGTATATCTCGCCCAACTGCGCCTCGGTAAGCCATGGTGATTTTTTGGAAACCAGCTTTGTCCTTACCAGCTTTGATTGGTGACGTGCAATCGTGTTGTACGTAAGAGTCGGACAGGATTCATCCGTATCGATAATCTTTCCGAAAGGTACAAGTCCAAGCTTAATAAGTGCCTGGAAGCCGTTGCAGATGCCGCCCATAAGTCCGTCGCGTTGCTCCAAAAGTGCGGTAACAGCCTCTTTTATTTCCGGATTTCTGAAAAATGCGGTTATGAATTTTCCCGAACCATCCGGTTCATCTCCGCCGGAAAATCCTCCCGGAATAAATATAATCTGCGACTCCTTAACCTTTTCCGCAAAGGTTGAAACTGAGTTTGCTATATTTTTCGCACTCATATTATTGATAACGAAAATCTCCGGTTCTGCACCTGCTTCGTGGAACATCTTAGCCGTATCATATTCGCAGTTTGTGCCCGGGAACACCGTAATCAAAGCCTTTGGCTTTGCAACTTTAACGGCAGGTGCCGCACTTGAAACATCCGTGCAACCGAATTTTTCGATTTTCTTACCCTCGGATTTTATGTTGCACTTGTATATTTCTTCAAGCTTGTTCTCATAAATTCCGTACAGTGTACAGAGTTCAATTTTCTTATCCGCGTATTCGATTACCTGCTCTGCTACGGTTTCACCGAGAATTGTTCCCTCTAAAACACTACCGTCGGTCTCAAGAATAAACGCACCGTAGTTATATCCGAAAATGTCATCATTTCCGAGGGACGAGTTGTATTTGAATCCTATACCGTTACCCATTGTCATTTTAAGTACAGCCTCGGCTACACCGCCGTAGGTCGGAGTATATGCCGCATATACCTTGCCGTCTCGCATAAGTGCCGTCACCTTAACAAACAGCGCTTTTAATGACTCAGCATCCGGAAGTCCCGCTTCTGTGTATTCCGGTTTCAGCATTACTATCTTATGTCCCGCTTCCTTAAACTCAGGTGAAATTATATTTTTAATCTTGTCCGTTGTCACAGCAAAGGAAACCAATGTCGGCGGAACATCGATGTTTTCAAAAGTACCGCTCATTGAATCCTTTCCGCCGATAGATGCAATTTCAAAATCTTTCTGTGCCATAAATGCGCCCAAAAGTGCTGCAAGCGGCCTACCCCAGCGCTTTTTATTCTGCATGGGCTTTTCAAAATATTCCTGGAAAGTCAGATACACCTCTTCAAAGGACGCACCCTCCGCAACCAGCTTACAAATCGATTCAACGACCGCAAGATAAGCGCCGTGATACGGACTTTTTTCCGTTATGAACGGGTTGTAGCCCCACGCCATAACCGAACAGGTGTCGGTGTCGTGCTTTTCAACGGAAATCTTGTTCACCATCGCCTGTATCGGAGTTCTCTGATATTTTCCGCCGAACGGCATCAAAACGGTACCTGCACCGATTGTGGAGTCGAATCTTTCGGAAAGTCCGCGCTTTGAGCAAATATTCAAATCTCCCGCCAACTTCTTATACATTTCCTCGAAATCACCAGCGGTATTTTTTGCAAAATCCAATGGAGATGCCGGAGCAATATCAATCTGCTTCGGAGCACCGTTTGAATTCAGAAATTCTCTTGAAATATTTACGATTTCTTTTCCGTTCCAAGTCATGGTCAGATACGGATTTTCCTTTACTACAGCAACAACCGCCGTTTCAAGATTTTCGCTTTCCGCTATTTCGCAGAATCGCTCAACATCCCTTTTCTCCACAACAACCGCCATTCTTTCCTGCGATTCGGAAATTGCAAGTTCGGTTCCGTCAAGACCGTCATATTTTTTCGGTACTGCGTTCAAATCGATATCAAGACCGTCGGCAAGCTCGCCGATTGCAACAGATACACCGCCGGCTCCAAAATCGTTGCATCTTTTGATAAGTTTTGACGCCTCGGGATTCCTGAACAATCTCTGCAACTTTCTTTCCTCCGGTGCATTACCTTTTTGTACCTCGGCGCCGCAAGTTTCCAAAGATGAAAGACTATGGGATTTTGAAGAGCCTGTTGCACCGCCGCAACCGTCTCTTCCGGTTCTGCCCCCCAAAAGAATTACGATATCTCCCGGGCAAGGACGTTCACGACGCACATTTTCTGCCGGAGCCGCTGCAATAACCGCACCTATTTCCATGCGTTTTGCGGCATATCCGTCATGATAAATTTCGTCAACCTGTCCTGTAGCAAGACCGATTTGGTTCCCGTATGAGCTGTAGCCGTTTGCGGCAGTTGTTACAATCTTGCGCTGAGGAAGCTTTCCTTTCATCGTCTCCGATACCGGCTTTAACGGGTCAGCCGCGCCGGTAACTCGCATTGCCGCATAAACATAACTTCTACCAGAAAGCGGGTCACGTATTGCACCGCCTATGCATGTTGCCGCGCCGCCGAAAGGCTCAATCTCGGTGGGATGGTTATGTGTTTCGTTCTTAAACAGAAGTAGCCAATTTTCCGGCTTGCCGTCAACATCTACGGTAACTTTTACAGTACACGCATTTATCTCTTCGGATTCATCCAGCTTATCCAACTTTCCGTTCTTTTTGAGATATTTTACCGCAATTGTTGCTATATCCATAAGATTTATCGGTTTTTCTCTTCCAAGCTCTTTTCTCACTCTTAAATATTCATTATAAGCATTTTTCAAAAGCTCGTCCTCAAATTCAACATTTCTTATATTCGTAAGGAATGTTGTGTGTCTGCAGTGATCCGACCAATATGTATCTATCATCTTGATTTCGGTAATTGTCGGGTCGCGCTTTTCCGACACAAAATACTGCTGACAGAACTTAATATCATCAAAATCCATTGCAAGTCCGTTAGCGGTCATAAACTCTCTGAGCCCGTTCTCATCCAGATTGCAGAAGCCGGTAAGAGTTTTTACCTCGGTCGGAATATCATATTCCGTTTTAAGAGTGTCAACCGGTGCAAGCGACGCCTCGCGTGCTTCAACCGGATTTATAACATACTTTTTGATTTTGTCAACATCTGCCTCCGAAAGCTTTCCGTAAATCGCATACACTTTCGCTGTTTTAACAATCGGACGCTCACCCTTTGAAATTATCTGAATACATTCCGATGCGGAATTTGCTCTCTGGTCAAATTGTCCCGGAAGATATTCAACCGCAAATACATAATCCGAATCAGCCGCATACGAATCCGTAACAATATCCAGCTGAGGCTCGGAAAAGACAGTTTTTGTGCAGTAATTAAAAAGTTCCTCGTCAATACTTTCAACATCGTAGCGATTATATATTCTGATATTTTCAAGAGCCGATATTTCCAAAAGATTTTTGAGCTCACTCTTCAGAGACTCAGCTTCATGTGCCAAGCCCTCCTTTTTTTCAACATAAATTCTATATACCATTATTTCTCCTCCGCCGCAAGGGCTTTTCTGCCGATATCATTTCTGTAAAACGCATTGTCAAAGCTTACCGTTTTTACCGTTTCGTAAGCCGCGGCTATTGCACCGCCAAGAGTTTCCGAAACCTCGGTTACTCCCAAAACTCTTCCTCCTGCGGTTTTCAGCACGCCGCTTTCTTCCTTTACCCCGGCTGAGTAAATATTCTTTCCGTCCGGCATTGTTATTTCAAATCCCGTTTCATACTTCTCAGGATATCCATTTGAAGCCATGACTACGCAACAAGCGTGTTTATCGGAAAATTTAACCTCTGCCTTATCCAATGTTTTATCGTAAATGTGCTGCATAATTTCCAAAAGATCGCTTTCCAAAAGTGGCAAAACAACCTGCGTTTCCGGGTCTCCGAATCGGCAGTTATATTCTATAACCTTTGGTCCGTTTTCAGTAAGCATCAAGCCGAAATAAAGACATCCAGAGAAGCTTCTGCCCTCTTTATTCATGGCGTCAACTGTCGGTTTGAATATTTTTTCCATGCATTCATCCGCAATTTCCTTTGTATAATACGGATTCGGAGCAACAGTGCCCATACCTCCGGTATTCAGCCCGTTATCACCGTCCATAGCGCGCTTATGATCCATTGAAGAAATCATCGGAACGATTGTTCTTCCGTCGGTAAAGGAAAGAACAGATACCTCCGGGCCCTCCAAAAATTCTTCGATTACAACACTTTTTCCGCTTTCTCCGAACACCTTATCGCGCATCATGGAAATCACCGCATCCTTTGCTTCATCGCGCGTTTTCGCGATAATAACGCCTTTACCGAGAGCAAGTCCGTCCGCCTTAATTACCGTCGGAACGGGTGCCGTCTCCAAGTATTCCAGCGCCTTTTCCATATCCTCAAAAACCTCGTATTCCGCTGTCGGAATGTGATACTTTTTCATAAGGTTTTTGGAAAATACCTTACTCCCCTCGATTATCGCCGCCGCTTTATCCGGTCCAAATGTTCTTATTCCGGCACTTTTCAAGCTGTCCACAGCGCCCAAAACAAGCGGGTCATCCGGCGCAACAACCGCAAAATCAACCTTATTCGCCACGGCAAATTCGGTTATTTTATCAATCTCATTTGCACCGACAGCAACACAGGTTGCATCCTTTGCAATTCCGCCGTTTCCGGGAAGCGCAAAAATTTCGCTTACAGATTTATTTTCTTTTATTTTTTTTATAATGGCGTGCTCTCGTCCGCCGCCGCCGACTACCAATACTTTCACGTCCTGCACCTCTCAATCAATAAATCGGGAATTCTGCGCAAAGTTCCTGAACTTCTGCCGAAATTCTATCCTTTGAATTTTCAAAATCCGTAACCGTATCATATATCCATCCGGCTATTTTCACCATTTCTTCTTCCTTGAAGCCTCGGCTTGTAACAGCCGGAGTTCCTATCCTTATACCGCTGGTGATAAACGGACTTTGCGGATCATTCGGAATGGCATTTTTATTAACTGTGATGTGAACCTCATCCAATCTCTTTTCAAGCTCTTTGCCTGTTATGTCAAAAGGCGTAAGATTTAAAAGCATTAAATGATTATCTGTCCCTCCCGACACAACCTTGAAACCTTTTTTAAGCAGTTCTTCGGACAGAACTTTTGCATTTTTGATAATCTGATTTTGATACTCTTTAAATTCTTCGGTGAGTGCTTCGCCAAATGCAACCGCTTTTGCCGCAATTATGTGCATTAACGGACCACCCTGTGTTCCCGGGAATACTGCCTTGTCTATTGCCCTTGCAAGTTCTTCCTTGCACAGAATCAAGCCTCCGCGCGGTCCTCGAAGAGTTTTATGGGTGGTAGTTGTAACCACATCCGCATAAGGAACCGGGCTCGGATGAAGTCCCGCGGCAACAAGACCCGCGATATGCGCCATATCAATCATCATGTATGCGCCGACTTCATCGCAGATTTCGCGGATTTTTTCAAAATCTATGGTTCTGGAATATGCACTCGCACCCGAAACAATCATCTTAGGCTTGCACTCAAGTGCGATTTCACGCATTTTATCATAATCAATCTTTTCTTCCCCGTCCGAAACTCCGTAGGGAACTACATTGAAATATTTACCCGAAATGTTTACCGGTGAACCATGCGACAAATGTCCGCCGTGTGCAAGGCTTAAGCCCATAACGGTATCACCCGGCTGAAGCAGTGCAAAGAATACTGCAAGGTTTGCATTTGCTCCGCTGTGCGGTTGAACATTGGCATGCTCCGCACCGAAAAGCTTCTTTGCGCGTTCTCTTGCAATATTTTCCACACCGTCTACATATTGACAGCCGCCGTAGTATCTTTTTGAGGGATATCCCTCCGCATATTTATTTGTGAGAACAGTTCCCGCCGCAAGCAAAACCGCTTTTGAAACAATGTTCTCGGATGCGATAAGCTCAATGTTGTGCTGTTGGCGCTTAAGTTCTGAATCACAAGCATCAAAAATCTCCTTATCGTAATTTTCAAGCTCTTCAAAAAAATTTCTCATGGCTGTACCTCCGATTCATTAATGGTGGAATAATCTCATTTTTGTCATTGCCATAACCATGCCATACTTGTTACAAGTTTCAATGACATTATCATCCCTTATTGAGCCGCCGGGCTGAGCGATATAACTTACGCCGCTTCTCTTGGCTCTCTCAATGTTATCTCCGAACGGGAAAAATGCATCGGAACCGAGTGCAACACCCGAAATTCCCGCAAGGTATTCCCTCTGTTCACTGCGCAAAAACGGCTCCGGCTTTTCGGTGAAAAGTTCCTGCCATGCACTGTCTGCCAGCACATCCTCATAATCTTCGCCCAGATAAACGTCAATCGCATTATCTCTGTCGGCACGGCGAACGCTGTCCTTAAACGGCAGATTCAACACTTTGTCGCTTTGGCGCAGATGCCAATAATCGGCCTTATTGCCCGCAAGACGCGTACAATGAATTCTCGATTGCTGACCCGCTCCCACACCGATCGCCTGACCGTCCTTTGCATAACAGACGGAATTTGATTGTGTATATTTTAATGTTATAAGCGCTATTATAAGGTCTCTTTTGGCATCATCCGGCATATCCTTATTTTCTGTAACAACATCCGCAAGGAGTGAATTATCTATTTTAAAATTATTCCTTCCTTGCTCAAACGTAATTCCGAAAACCTGTTTTGTTTCCTTTTCGGACGGGATGTAATTTTCATCGATTTTTATAATATTATATGTCCCTTTTCTCTTTGATTTCAGAATTTCAAGTGCTTCGGCATCATAATCCGGTGCAATAACACCGTCGGATACCTCGCGGGAAATAATTTTTGCGGTTGTAACATCGCACTTATCCGAAAGCGCAATCCAATCACCGTAGGAACTCATTCTGTCGGTACCTCTCGCCCTTGCGTAAGCTGTTGCCATGGGCGACTCGTCCAATCCTTCGATATCATCGACAAAGCATGCTTTTTTCAGTTTTTCGTCCATCTTTATGCCTACTGCCGCCGCTGTAGGGCTGACATGTTTAAAAGATGCGGCGGCACACATTCCGAGTGCTTCCTTTATTTCCTTAACAAGCTGCCAGCTGTTGAAAGCATCCAGAAAATTAATAAATCCAGGCCTGCCGTTTAATATTTCAATTGGCAGCTCGTCGCCGTTTTGCATATAAATCCTCGACGGCTTTTGATTTGGATTACAACCGTATTTTAACTCGAATTCTTTCATCACAGACTCTCCTTTGCATTTTTATTTATCATTCTGTTTTCAACATCACCGGTTTTTAGGTCAACGAATCTTACATATATCGAAATTTTATTCGCTTCGTTTAAATTATCCCAAATTTCGTTTGTAAATTCGTCGATATCATTCGGTATAACAACTCTTTCCGGCTCACCGCAGAATGTGGGAATAGGATTTCCGTTATGCTGATATGTATGGATAAAGTGTCCGAGACCCAAAAGCGCGGGATAAGTATATGTGTATCTGTTGCATGCGCTTCCAATACTGTCGGAACTTTTCAAAATGCTCATACGATAATTAAAATCACCCTCATCAAAAGTAAGTATAGCGCTTATTCTCGGCGTAAAATTAGGCGCATCCGGCTCAAATTCACGAGTTTCAAGAGCTTCGGAAAAGCCTTTTCCCTCACTTACAAAATTATAAATCGTATCGGTCTGATCACCGTTAGTGATTATGAGATTATTTTCAAAAACTCTTATCGGAGAATATATTATAAGGCTCGGGTCCTCAACCTTTGAAGCATCAAATGGATGAATTATAACCTCTTCCCCGTTTTCAACGAAAATTCTGTTTCTGGAATTTTCCGAGCGTCCCATGATGAAATATGCGGTTGCCGCCTTTTTGCCGTCGGCTGTTTTTCCGACAACGATTCCTCTGCCCACATATTCGTTATCTTTAATCAATTCTCCGATTTTATCGGTTTTGTACGGATTCATATTTTTCCCTCCAATATTTCTGCGGATATCTTTTCCGCCGCCTGCGGCAAAATTATCCATTCCGCCTGTTCCATTATTCTTTTTTGAAGTGCTTCTGGTGTATCGTTTTCCGAAACCTCAACGGCTTTCTGCATAATGATTTTTCCGCCGTCCGGAATTTCATTTACAAAATGCACGGTAGCGCCGCTCACCTTAACACCGTACTTAAGAGCTTCTTCATGAACCTTAAGACCGTAATATCCCTTTCCGCAGAAAGACGGTATCAGTGATGGGTGTACGTTTATAATTCTGTTTTTATACCGCTTTGTAAAATCCGCACTTAAAATACTCATAAAGCCCGCAAGAACAATAAGATCAATTTTATACTCATCAAGTGCGGAGATGATTCCTCTTTCAAATTCCTCCTGTGACGGTGTATCCTTGCGCGGTACAACCGCCGTTGATATCCCCGCATTTTCCGCACGCTTTAACGCATATGCCGAAGCATTGCTCGAAACAACAAGTTTAATTTCTCCGCTTTTTATTATTCCGCTTTTTGATGCATCCATGAGTGCCTGCAGATTTGTTCCGCCTCCCGAAACAAAAACCGCGATATTTGCTTTTAGCATATTACCACTCTTTCCTCGCCTTTTGTAATATTTCCTATTACATATGCATCTTCTCCGTTTGCCTTTAATACTTCAAGAGCTTTCGGAGCATCCTCCTTCGCAACCACAATGCTCATGCCCACACCCATGTTAAAGGTATTGAACATATCATGCTCGGAAATATTTCCGGTTCTCTGCAAAAGCTCAAATATCGGCAGAATTTTCACTGCGCTCTTTTCAATATTTGCGGTAAAGCCTTTCGGAATACTTCTCGGAATATTTTCATAAAAACCTCCGCCAGTAATATGTGAAACCGCCTTTACATTAACGACATCAAAAAGTGCCAGCATGGGCTTTACATATATTTTTGTGGGGGTAAGAAGAGTTTCGCCGACAGACTTTCCGCCAAGCTCAGAGCATGGCTTTTTAATATCCGCATTTTCAACGTCAAAAACTTTTCTTACCAAAGAAAATCCGTTTGAGTGCACACCGCTTGACGGCAATGCAATGATTACATCACCCTCGCATACTGCGGAGTTATCCAAAACTTTGTCCTTGTCAACAACACCGACGGAAAATCCCGCAAGGTCATATTCGTCTATCGGATAAAATCCCGGCATTTCAGCAGTTTCTCCGCCTATAAGCTCACAACCCGACTGCACACAACCCTCGGCAATTCCCGAAACAATATCGGCTATCTTTTCCGGATAGTTTTTTCCGCAGGCAATATAGTCAAGAAAGAATAGCGGCTTTGCACCGCAACAGATAATATCGTTTACGCACATTGCAACGCAATCGATACCCACTGTATTGTGCTTGTCCATTAAAAATGCCATTTTAAGCTTTGTGCCGACGCCATCCGTTCCGCTTACCAAAACAGGCTTTTTAATTCCCGTCATATCAAGTTCGAAAAGTCCTCCGAACCCGCCTATATCCGAGCTTTTTCCGTTCACCATTGTACGAGCGATATGCTGTTTCATAAGTTCTACCGCCTTGTAACCTGCGGTTATATCAACACCCGCCGCCTTGTAAGTTTCGCTGAAGCTTTTTTCCACTTGTATATCCTCCTTGTATTATATATTGTACTGCTCTTCGATGAGCGTGTTTTTTTCAATTACCTTGTTATATCCCTCACGTCTTTTGTCAAGAAGCTTTTCTGTCAGCTCAGCATCCTCCACCGCAAGAATTTGAATTGCCAAAAGTGCCGCATTTGCCGCACCGTTTATTGCAACCGTTGCAACCGGTACACCGGATGGCATTTGAACTGTTGACAAAAGTGCATCCATTCCGTCCAAAACTGAGGATTTTACCGGAATTCCTATTACCGGAAGCACTGTATTTGCCGCAATCGCACCTGCCAAATGTGCTGCCATTCCTGCCGCTGCAATTATTACACCAAAGCCGTTTTTTGCGGCATTTTGTGAAAATTCCTTTGACTCCTCCGGTGTTCTGTGCGCGGAAAATACGTGCACCTCAAAGGGTACATGAAATTCCTTTAACGTATTAATGGCCTTTTCGACAATAGGCAAATCGCTGTCCGACCCCATTATTACCGCAACCTTTTTCATATAATTCCCATAGCCTTTCTGCCCGCAAACGGTCATTGATAATTTTAACACTTCTTGTCTTGCGGGCTGACAAGGCGTTAAGCGGATTTTTCCGTGTGAGCTTGTCAAAAGCAAGCGCCGCACGATAACTGAATTTAACCAACGTAAATTTCGCATTAATTTGCCGTTCCGTATGTAAAAAGGCGTACCTATCCCATACGATAGGTACGCCCAGACGGTCGGCATTAACCATCTGCTGCTCCCCCGCGGTCAACCGCATATCCGTCAGTTACAGCAGATATTTCATACACTGAAATTTTAACATATAAGTGAAATATTGTCAAGCATATTTTGTTTTATTTTGCCGTTTTTTGTGCAATTTCGTCACATTCGCACAATCCCGTCTTGTTTTTTCTCAATTCATCTTTAGCGCGGTTTTTATAATTCCCGCAAACATCTTCGGCATCTTCATTACAACAATTTTCATAACATTCACACAGCCTTTCCGCCCGCAAGTACCGATAAAGCTCTTTTATATCCCCATATGCGGGCAGATAAGGACATAATTATCACGGCATATTAAAATCTGAAAAGACAGCAATATGCCAAAAATACCAGCATTGCGGTTTCAACCGCCACAGCCACCCAAATCGGGAAAAGCAAACCGCAAATCATACCTCCGCAAAAGGTAAAAGCAGCAAGCCCCATGGATTTACAACCGCATCTCAGCATAGCCACACCTCTTTTTTGCAGAACTTGTTGTATAATATGAAAAGAGCGCCAAAAGTGTGCACAATTCTCATTAATTTTTTTGAGCCGGATTTACATGCACCATGATATGTTTTATTTCGGGAAAGCTGTTTTCTATATCATCATGTACCGCCTCTGCTATTTCATGGGCATGGTTTAAGGTATAAGAACCGTCGGCAAGTATCTCAATATCGACATAAATCTTGTTCCCGAAAATCCGTGTGCGAAGCATATCTATTCCAAGGACCTCATCATTTTTCATAATGCACTCGCGTATTTTTCTTTCGGTTTCTTCGCCGGAGGAGCGGTCAATCAGCTTATCCGCCGCCGTCATAAATATATCATATGCTGCCTTTGCGATAAATACAAAAATTACCAATCCCGCAAGAGGGTCAAGTGCCGGAAATCCCATACGCGCTCCCGCAATACCTATCAGTGCACCGATTGATGAAAAAGCATCGGAGCGGTGATGCCATGCATCCGCCATAAGCGCATCCGATCCGATTTTTTCGGCGTTGAATTTTGTATACCAAAACATTGCTTCTTTTACTGCGATGGATACCGCCGCCGCAACAAGAGCAAGCATGCCGGGAACGGCACTTTCGCCGTCAGAAGCGCTGAAAAGCCTATTTATCGCATCCGCGCCTATGGCAAGTCCCGTAACAAAGAGTACCATTGCAAGAATTACCGCCGCAACACATTCTATGCGCTCATGTCCGTAGGGGTGTTCTCGGTCGGATTCCTTTGAAGCGAGCTTTATTCCCAAAATGACCACAACGGTACTGAATATATCGGATGCGGAATGAATCGCATCTCCGGTCATCGCGGTAGAATTTGCCGCAATTCCCGCAAAAAGTTTGAAGATAAAGAGTAAAATATTTCCGAAAATCGTAACCGCGGAAACAGTATTTGCAATTTTTACAACAGCCGCTGCACTGTGCTCGATATTAATTTTTCCTTTCATATTTATATCCCTCCGATTTTGCATTGTTCTGTTACGCTTTTTGGTCCGTATATTCATTTGCCGGCCGCACAGATTCCGCACAGGCTAAAAAGGTGAGGATTTTTTCGTGACTTTTAAAATCAGTGAACGATTCAGCTACCTTTGCTTTTGTCAATATGCAAACTCCGCGAATTTAATTATTTTACAAACAAATTCATTATACCACCTCACTTAGATTTTGTCAATTACAGCCTGTTTTTTTGGTTCTTCTGTACATTTGCCGTCAAATTTCAACTTTTTTCGCCAAAAGTGTTGCAATTTACAGAAGATTGTGCTATGATAAAAGAAGATAATTTAATATTTCCCTTTGAAGCTTTCAGAATTGCTTGCAAAACCGAAAGCTGAGGGAACTCCGGAGAATCTCTTAAATGAGTGCCGAAGGTGCAAGGCGGAAATCCCGCTAATCTCTCAGGCAAAAGAATGGAGTTGGCAAAATACTGTTTTTGTATGCCTATTTCCGGAGCTATTGATTTTATCAATAGTTTTTTTATTTACAGGAGGTATTTTTAAATGCAAGAAACAATTTTAAACACAGTGAAGGTATTAAATTCATACCTTGCGGATTACATTCTCGTAATTCTGCTCATCTCGGTAGGTCTTTTCTATTCGATTAAGACTCGCTTTGTACAGGTACGCTGTTTCGGCGAGGGTATGAAAAAGGTTTTCGGAAATCTTTCTCTTCGCGGCGGTAAAAACAAAAGCGGTCTAAGCTCTTTCCAGGCACTGGCGACAGCAATTGCGGCACAAGTCGGAACCGGCAACATCGTCGGAGCATCCGGTGCAATTTTAGTCGGCGGTCCCGGCGCTATATTCTGGATGTGGATTATAGCATTCCTCGGCATGGCAACAATTTACGCAGAAGCGGTGCTTGCACAGGAAACACGCGTATATGACGCAAACGGTGAAGTTCACGGCGGTCCTGTTTACTACATAAAGAAAGCATTCCCCAACAGTTTCGGAACTTTCCTGGCATACTTTTTTGCAATTGCAATCACGCTGGCACTCGGCTTCATGGGTTCAATGGTGCAATCAAATTCCATTGCAGAATCCTGCCACACAGCTTTCGGTATTGACGGATGGGTTATCGGTATTGTAATCGCCGTTATTTCCGTATTCATTTTCTTGGGTGGTATTCAGAGAATCGCTTCGGTAACCGAAAAGCTGGTTCCCATCATGGCAGTTCTTTTCCTTTTGGGAGGTCTTGCTGTTATTATTGCAAGAATTCAGTATCTCCCCGAAACTATCGGAATGATTTTCAAGTTTGCTTTCACTCCGTCTGCTTTAGTCGGCGGCGGAATAGGTTATGCCCTTAAAACCGCAATCAGCCAGGGCGCAAAGAGAGGTCTTTTCTCAAACGAAGCAGGTATGGGTTCAACCCCGCACGCTCACGCAATGGCAAACGTTGAAAAGCCTCACGACCAAGGCGTTGTAGCAATGGTGGGCGTATTTATCGATACATTCGTGGTTCTTACCATGACCGCACTTGTTGTTATATCCTGTCTTTATGCCGGTGAGGGCGGTCTCGGAAGAATGTCCTCTGAAGCATACCTTGCAGCGACAAGCGGTGCGGATGCGATTGTTACTAAAACAACTGCAATGCAGACAGCTTTTTCAAAAGCAATCCCCCTCGGAAACTTCGGTAATATATTTGTTGCTATATGCTTGCTCTTCTTTGCATATTCAACCATTATCGGCTGGAACTTCTTCGGTAAAATAAATGTGCAATATCTCTTTAAAAACAATAAGGCGGCTGTTGTTGTGTACTCGATTATCGCAATCGCGTTTATCTTCCTCGGCTCACTTCTTTCCAACGACCTCGTTTGGGAATTGACCGACTTCTTTAACTACCTTATGGTTATACCGAACGTTATAGCACTTTTCGTTCTTCATAAAGCTGTTGTAAAGCATGCGGAAAAGAAAGAAAAAATAAGCAAATAATGAGCTGACTAAAAGTCCGAAATAAAGATGTAATCGCAAAACACTGTTGTGGCCACATCAAAAATCCGGGCTTTTTTTTATGCGCGCTGTCTTTTATGCATCCTGTTCCATGAATAAAAGCCGTACATATCGTTTACAAGAAATACAATAAAACATATTATCACCGAAATATATTGAATGTCATTAAATGCTGCCAAAATCCATAAAATTATTAATACAATATCGTTTAATGCATATCCTATTGCATAAAACGGGCTTCTTCTAAAAGTAAGATACACCGCCCCAAAGCTTGTCGCCACAGATATTGTGCTCGGTATAATATTTGCCGTTCCCAAATATTCAAGCAAAAAGTAAAAGATAATCGTAACCGCCGCTGTCAGTGCAAACATGAGTATCCATTCAGCGCCCTTTATCCTGTTAACTTCAACCTCTGACTTATTTCCTTTATACGGATTTTTGTGCCATGAAATAAGTGAAAAAAGCGCCATAGGCAATGTCATCCCGAGATATGTGAGCATTTCGCCGTAATAGGCACATCTAAAGGAAATAACTCCGTAAAAAATACTGAACGCAATCATCAATATCTGACCGATATAATTCCCTTTTGCATTGAAAATAAGGGAAGTTACGCCTATTATCGATGCACAAAGTGTCATATAATTTTCCCGGTCAAACAGACAAAACGAAAGGACTGTAAATAGGACGGAAACGCACCAAAGCGCCCTTTCTCCCATCGTAAAACAGCTCAACTTGTTTTTGATTTTTTCCATAATAAACTCCTCCCAAAAAAATAAACATCCGCCCTGCATGTCTTCTGAGACCTAACGACATGCAAGCGAATGCTCTGCGCAATTCACTACCCGGTGGCAACTCGATTCAGTTTTGAATATAATAGCATGTTTTTAAATATTTGTCAAGCATAATTTGATTTTTCGCATGATTTTATGCTACGGTTGACATTTTGAAAAAAATAGTATATAATGTGGTATATGTTAGGTATTGTTTTGCCGTTAAATTCAAAAGTCGGACAATACATGTATTAAAAAAGCGCCAGAACCGACAAACGGCATCGGTTGACGAGGATGGGGAGTATCGAATTATCGGCGGATGCCCCACGGCAGTCATGTCGACAGTGCATGTACAAAGCATCGGAGTAATCTGTAAACAATTGCATGTGCTATGAAAGTAAAATTTGTCGAAAAAAGGGACTTTTGTGCCCCTTTTATAAGGAGAAAATTTAATATGTGCGGAATAGTTGGTTATATTGGCGCCCGGCCTGCCGCAGGGCTTCTTTTGAGTGGACTCGAAAGTTTGGAATACAGAGGATATGATTCGGCAGGCGTGGCTGTTATCACAAAAAACGGAAAGATTTCTGTCGCAAAGGAAAAAGGCAGACTTTCCGCATTGGAAGAACTTTTATCAAACAAACCTTTGGAGGGAAATGTCGGAATCGGGCATACGCGCTGGGCAACCCACGGCGTGCCGTCGGTGAAAAATTCTCACCCACACACGAATTCGGACGGAACAATTGCGGTTGTTCATAACGGTATTATAGAAAATCATGAAGCTTTAAAGGATTTTCTAAAAAAAGAAGGATATTCCTTTAAATCCGAAACCGATACCGAGGTTATCCCCCATCTTATTGATTATTTTTACAGCGGCGACATCTTCTCCGCCGTCCGCAAAACGACGGAAAAGCTTGACGGAAGCTATGCTATCGGTGTTATTTCTTCAAACGAGCCCGAAAAAATTATTGCGGTCCGAAAGGACAGTCCCCTGATTGCAGGCCTCGGAAAAGACGGTAGTTTTATCGCATCGGATATTCCGGCGATTCTGTCGGAAACAAGAGATGTGTATCTTCTTGATGACAATGAATTTGCCGTGCTCACAAAGGACGGCATAAGCCTTTTCGACGCGGACGGAAAAGCGATTGAAAAGGAAGTTTTCAAGGTTCAATTTTCGGCACAGGCATCGCAAAAAGAGGGTTATGACCATTTCATGCTTAAGGAAATTCACGAACAGCCCACCGCAATCAGAAACACACTGCGCGGCCGTCTGGACAGGGATTTGAACTTAAGTCTGGACAACATTAAGTTTTCAGAAAATATCAAAAAATTATATATAGTTGCCTGCGGTACCGCTTACCATGCCGGTCTTGTAGGTAAGAAAGCAATCGAAACGCTGGCTAAGCTTCCATGCGAAGTTTGCCTCGCTTCCGAATTCAGATACGGTGCGCCGCTTATCGATGAAAGCACCGCCGTATTGGTTGTAAGCCAATCCGGAGAAACCGCGGATACACTTGCTGTTCTGCGCATGGCAAAAAAGCTGGGCAATACCGTCTATGCGATAACAAATGTTGTTGGTTCCTCGGTTGCGCGTGAAGCGGATTACGTTTTTTATACCTATGCAGGTCCCGAAATCGCGGTTGCTTCAACAAAAGCTTATACAACACAGCTTGTTGCGTTTTATCTGTTCGCCATTCATATTGCAGAGCTTAAAGGTTCTGCCCGCCACGAGGAGCTCGACGGAATAAAAAATCAGCTTTTAAATCTTGACGGTGTAATTGCCGATATCTTAAAGGATGATAAAAAAATCAAAGAAATCGCAGAAAAAATCGCAAAAGAGCATGACATATACTTTTTAGGACGCGGCCTTGATTATTTTATCGCCATGGAAGCATCTCTCAAGCTTAAAGAAATCTCGTATATTCATTCGGATGCATATGCAAGCGGCGAGTTAAAGCACGGACCAATTGCGCTTATCGAGGACGGTACAGTTGTAATTTCCATATGCACAAATCCCGAAATAAGCAACAAGCTTAACAGCAATGTAAAAGAGGTTGCGGCACGCGGCGCAAGAACAATCAGCTTTACGGCATGCCTTTCGGACACCGCTACATTTGATGAAGTTATACCGCTCCCACAGGTTGACCCGCTTTTGGCGCCGCTTCCCGCGATTATTCCGCTTCAGCTTTTGGCGTACCACGTGTGCACGGCAAAAGGCTTTGATGTGGATAAACCGAGAAATTTAGCAAAATCAGTTACCGTTGAATGATAGGAGGCAATAAAAATGGGAAGATTATTTGGTACGGACGGAGCAAGAGGAGTTGCAAACCAGGAACTAACTTGCGAAATTGCATTTAAAATAGGTCAAGCCGCGGCATATGTACTCACCGCGGAATGTCACAGAAAACCGAAAATTTTAATAGGTAAAGACACTCGTATTTCATGCGATATGCTGGAAGCCGCACTTGCCGCCGGATTGTGCTCGGTAGGCGCAAAAGTTATAACTTTAGGCATCATCCCCACCCCGGCTGTTGCATACTTGACACGTAAGTATGACGCAGAAGCCGGAATTATGATTTCCGCTTCACACAATTCTGCGGAATATAACGGAATTAAGATATTTAATTCAAACGGTTACAAGCTTAATGACGATATCGAAGAGCGCATTGAGGCAATTGTTTTGGATAATGCAGAGAAAATAGATATGCCGACAGGTGACGATGTGGGCTCAATCAAAAGATGTGAAACCGCTATTGAAGATTATACGCAATTTGCTCAAAGCGTTATAGATTGTAAACTTGACGGTATGCGCATTGCGATTGATTGTGCAAACGGCGCCAGTTATAAAACAGCCGCCAAGGTAATAGCTGCCCTCGGTGGAGAACCTTTTGTAATACACAATCACCCAAACGGTACAAATATCAATTTAAACTGCGGTTCAACGCATTTAAAGGATATTTGCGCATATGTCAGAAACGCCGGTGTTGATGTAGGGCTTGCCTTTGACGGAGATGCGGACAGACTTATGGTAATCGACGAAAAAGGAAATGTCATTGACGGCGACAAAATCATGCTTGTTTGTGCCGAATACTTAAAAAATCTTGGCATGCTTCGCAAAGATACTCTCGTAATCACCGTAATGTCCAACCTCGGTCTTGTATTAAAGGCTAAAGAGCTCGGCATAAATACCGTTCAAACGGATGTCGGCGACAGATATGTGTTGGAAGAAATGCTTCGCTCGGGATATTCATTAGGCGGTGAGGCATCGGGACATATAATATTCCTGAACCATAACACTACGGGCGACGGCTTAGTTTCCGCGCTTAATATTTTGAAAATTTTGAAGGCTTCCGGCAAAAAAATGTCCGAGCTTGCACAAATCTATGATACAATGCCGCAATGTATAATAAACGCAAAAGTTGCAAACTCTAAAAAGAAAGAATACGTAAAGGATAAAGTTATTTTAGAGGAAATTGAAAACCTTGAGCGCGAATTCGACGGCAAGGGCAGAGTTTTGGTTCGTGCATCCGGTACAGAGCCTTGCGTGCGCGTTATGATTGAGGGAGAAAATCAGGACTTAATAACTCAAAAAGCAAAATATCTCGCAACCATTATAGAAGCAAGATTGGGATAAAACAAAAACTTAAGCACAACTTCAAGAAGCGGCATAGTTTTGGAGACAATCTCAAATTTTGTGTAAAGTCTTGAAAAGACCTCCAAGATGGCGTATGA
>CAYMBZ010000023.1:0-21273 GCA_964388835.1 uncultured Lachnospiraceae bacterium | reverse complement strand
TATCAGGACACCAACAATGCTCAATATATGCTTATAAGCATGCTGGCGGCAAAGCATGAAAACATCTGCGTTGTGGGTGATGATGACCAGAGTATTTACAAATTCCGCGGAGCAAACATTCAGAATATACTGAATTTTGAGGACACCTTTTCCGATACCGTCGTTATAAAGCTTGAGCAGAATTACCGCTCAACAAGCACCATTCTTGATGCGGCAAACGCGGTAATACACAACAACCGCGAAAGAAAAAGCAAGTCCCTTTGGACAAGCAACAAGGGCGGCGAAAAAATAAAGGTGCACATAGGCTTTAACGAGCGTGACGAGGCACTTTACATAGCAAACGAAATTGAGCGGCTTCATTCCGAAGGCATGCGCTTTTCCGATATGGCAATACTGTACCGAACCAACGCGCAATCCCGTGTAATAGAGGATTTGCTTTTAAGAAGCGCAATTCCTTATAAAGTTGTCGGCGGGCTCAGGTTCTATGACCGAAAGGAAATCAAGGACATCATCGCCTACCTTCGTTTGATACACAATCCGGACGACAATTTGAGCTTTACCCGTATTATTAACGAGCCAAAGCGCAGTATAGGCAAAACCACCCTAGAAAAAATTGCCGCAATAGCACAGGATTTCGATATAAGTTATTTTGAAGTTGCCCGCTTTGCAAACCAATATGCCGACCTGTCGCGTTCGGCGATAAAGCTGGTTGAATTCTGCGATATTATTACCTCGCTTCAAAAATCCGAAAAGGCACTTCACCTTAAGGATTTTGTCGAAAAGGTGATGAACGACAGCGGCTACACCGCAATGCTTGTTGCGGAAAATACCGTTGAGGCAAAAACCAGAATAGATAACCTTGGTGAATTTATGTCCGCCGTTTCGGAATATGAAAAGAGTGAAGAAAACCCCACCCTTTCCGGCTTTTTGGAGAATGTGGCGCTTATTTCCGATTTGGACGGCTATGATGAAGAAGAGGATTTGTGCGTGCTTATGACAATCCACTCCGCAAAAGGATTGGAATTTCCCGTTGTATATATTGCCGGCATGGAAGAGGGACTTTTCCCGTCGGCACGTTCCATGAACACAGCCGAGGACTTAGAGGAAGAACGCAGGCTTTGCTATGTGGCAATCACCCGCGCCAAAAATCGTCTTTACATAACGGGAGCAAAAAGCCGTACGCTCTACGGGCAGACCACTCACCAGGTAAATTCCCGATTTTTAGGCGAAATTCCAAGCGAATTTTTGGAAGAGGACGGACAGAGTGCGGCAGACAATATGACGGTTGCGGCATCTAAAATCCCTCAAGCCGTTCGGCGTGCTCCGGTTGAGATGTTACGAAAGGTTTCATCGGCAGCTTCTGCCGTATCAGCCGAAATCGATTTTGCTCCCGGAGAGCGCGTGCACCACAAAAAATTCGGTGACGGAACCGTTCGCACCGTGCAGAAATTCGAAAAGGATGCAATGCTCGAAATTAGTTTTGACAGTGGCGAAACCAAGCGCCTTATGGCGGCTTTCGCAAAGCTTACAAAAATTTAATGCCATAGCTTCATAAAATTTCAAAAAACACTTGCAGTTTTTATGAATATATAGTATAATATTGTAGTTGACATTGAATATTATCGGCGATGATAACCGAGTCCTGTACGACCCGGCACTGTGAACCTTGTCAGATGGGGAACCAAGCAGCAATAAGCAGAACGCCCTGTGCGATACAGATCAACTCGGTTTGAGCCACCGAAAATTACACCCCTTTAACCGGGGGTTTTTACTTATACCGCGAAAGGAGATGAGTCGGTTGGCATATCAAGCAATCTACCGCAAATGGCGTCCCTCGGTATTTGAGGACATTGTGGGGCAATCTCACATTACCAAAACGCTTCAAAACCAGTTGGAAACCGGGCGGCTCAGCCACGCATATCTTTTCTGCGGCACACGCGGAACCGGCAAAACCACCTGTGCAAAAATTCTTGCAAAGGCGGTCAACTGCAAAAAAACCAAAAACGGTTCTCCCTGTAACGAGTGTGAAATTTGCCGCGGAATTTCCGACGGCAGTATTATGGACGTATTTGAAATCGATGCCGCTTCAAACAACGGTGTTGACAACATTCGCGAAATAATTGAGGATTCAAAATACGTTGCAACAGAGGCACGTTACCGCGTTTATATCATAGACGAGGTTCACATGCTCTCCGGCGGTGCTTTTAATGCACTTTTAAAAACCCTTGAAGAGCCTCCGGCACATGTTATTTTCATTCTTGCCACAACCGAGGCTCATAAGGTTCCTCAAACAATTCTGTCCCGCTGTCAGCGTTTTGATTTTAAGCGCATAAGCGCAGGAGATATTATTCGCAGAATGAGAGAAATCGCCATGGGGGACGGTCTTACCGTTTCGGATGATGCATTCCGGCTTTTGGCACAGCTTGCCGACGGCTCTATGCGTGACGGACTTTCCATACTTGAGCGCTGTGTCTCATCGGTCGGCACAAATCTTTCCTATGATGCCGTAACGGCGGCTTTAGGGCTTGCCGGCAACGGTCCGCTTTTTGAAATGACGGATTTCATAAATGCGCAAGACCCTCAGGGCGTGTTCGAAGTTATAAATTCATTAATGGAGAGCGGCAAGGATTTACACCTGTTTATAGATAATTTGATTGAGCATTTTCGAAACCTTTTGGTATGCAAAATATCAAATGACCCGTCTCCGCTTATAGAATGTGACTCCGAAGATATCGTAAAACTTAAAGCTCAGGCGGAAAAAACTTCTTACGAAAAGCTTTCAAACGCCGTCAGCAAACTTTCGGCGGCAAGGAGCGAGGCGAAGTGGATTAAGGAGCCGCGTGTTATTTACGAGCTTGCTTTGGTTAAACTTGTAAAGCCCGAGCTTGATGCCTCATATGAGGCAATTTTGGATCGTCTGACAGATTGCGAAGATAAAATCAAAGAAGGCATTACCGTTACTGCGGCGCCGGTTAAGGCGGAAGAAAAGAAAGAAGAAACCAAGGAAAAGAAGCCAAAACCCTCTGCAAGACTCTTTGTTCCGGTGGATGTGAATACGCTTACTCAGCAATCACCTACCGTTTCCGCGGCAAGGAAATGGGATAAGACCGCTCAGGCAATCTCTAAGCAATATCCGCACATTGCCGCCGCGGTGATGAATCGCCGCATAACAATCGACAAAGAGGGAATAATTCTCATATTCGATAAAAACGAGATGATGATGAAGCGCATAGCCGCAACATATATCAAGCAAATTGCCGATGCGGTATGCAAGGCATGCGGCTCACAGCTGGCTGTCAAAACCGCATTTTTTGAGGATATTGAGGATAATATAATAGATTATTGGAGTATCGGCACAGGCGAGACAGCAGAAGAAAGCCCCTCGGGCGACCCACTTGATGCTCTTACCGAAAACTTCCCGGAAATCGTTGAAATCACCGACCAATCGGAATTTTTGGATTACCGCGCAGAGGAGGACAACTTCTCCCAGACGGCGATGGATGATGATGCAAGCGAGAATGAGACGGAAGAAGAGTTTTTGGAAGAAAACGAACAAGCATAAACTATAATTTTAAATAAAAGGAGACTAAAATCATGGGAAAATACAAAGGATTCGGCGGAAGCGGAATGAATCAGAACAAGAAAGTTTCAAACGTAGTTAAGCAGGCTCAGCTTATGCAGGAGAGAATGGAAGCTGTTCAGGCGGAAGTTGAGCAAAAGACCGTTGAAGCAACAGCCGGCGGCGGTGCTGTTACCGTTATTGCAAATGGAAAAAAGGAAATTGAATCAATCAAAATTCAGCCGGCGGCGGTTGACCCCGAAGATGTTGAAACACTTGAGGACCTTATTATGGTCGCAGTTAACGATGCAATTAAGCAGGCTGATGAAATGATGGCTGAGGGCATGAGCGAAATCACCGGCGGAATCAGCATACCGGGATTGTTTTAATCAGAGGTGAAGCATGTATTCACCTACCATCGAAGCCCTTATTGAGCAATTCGCGCAGTTCCCGGGAATAGGCAGAAAGAGCGCTGAGCGTATCGCTTTTTATATACTTGATATAATGTCGGACAGTGATGCGGAGAGGCTTGCAAGCGTAATTTCCATTGCAAAAAAATCCATTGCTTTCTGCGAGGTTTGTCAAAATCTCACAGACATATCGCCTTGTCCCATATGTTCTTCAAACAGACGTGACAGCTCGGTGATATGTGTTGTGGAACAGCCAAAAGATGTGTCCGCAATAGAAAAAACAGGGCAGTATAACGGCTTGTATCATGTACTTCACGGAGTTATTTCTCCTATCGACAATGTTTCTCCGGAGGATATCAAGATAAAGGAACTGCTTTTGCGCATTTCAAAAGGGGGCGTATCCGAGGTTATCATGGCAACCAACCCAACCGTAAACGGCACCGCAACAGCGGTGTACATTCAAAAGTTGCTTAAGCCTCTGGATATTAAGGTTACGCGAATTGCCCACGGTATTCCTATAGGTTCAGACCTTGAATACGCGGATGAAATGACATTATCAAAGGCACTTGAGGGCAGAACGGAAATGAATTAGCCGTTTGATTTTCTCTAAGTGCGTTATTTTCAACATTATACGGGAGGTAAAAACAAGCTTTACCTCCCGTTTTTGTATGCTGTTTGAGTCAAATCCCCTCAATCCAAATCAAGTTTCTGCCGTTTTGTATACAAAAAGTCACAAAAATCCTTTATGTACTGATTAACTTCACCCGCTCTTTTATAATATACGCACACCAGCTGAGTTTCGTGAAAATCGGTTACATCAAGCGCAACAATGTCTTTTTCAATATCATTTTCAAGTGCCCGTCTTGAGCCCAGGGTAAGCCCCATATCCGCCGTCACATACCGTGCAAGACAGTAGCTGTCATTACATTCTATCGTAACGTTGGGAGCAAAGCCGCACTTTTTTCCCATATTCTCCAGCATCTTACGAATACCGATTGCCTTTCTCGGCATTACAAACGGCTGTGTCCTAAGTTGCCTAAAGCTCAGTTTCTGCCCGATAAGCGAGCTGTTTTTTGAGGCTTTTATGCAGATTTCTTCAACGCTCAGGAAAAAATTGTCCAGATTTTCATATGCATCCGATTTCTCATCAACTATAATATCAAATTTATCCGCTTCCTCCATGTGTACGTCATTATAAATGCGAAATTGCACCTCCGGATGACTTTGCTTATATTCCACAATCAGCTCGGTAATCCATTTTCGGCGCGCGTGGATCAATATACATATTTCATGTTGTTTAGGCTTTATTTCGGTCACTTCCGCCAGAATATCCTCCAATTTGCCGAAAATCTCTTTTAGTCCCTCAGCAAACAAATACCCCTTGTCGTTGAGCTTTATCCCGTTATAGGAACGGTCAAATAAAGTTACGCCCAGCTCTTTTTCCAACCGCTTTATCGATGCGGACACCGAGGAGGACGGAACTATAAAATTCTTTGCGGTTTTGCTTATATTTTCGTTTTGCGCAGTTTCATAAAAATAGCGCAACTGTAAAAATTCCATTTTATCACCCTTTTAACTTTACCATACTTTCAAAGATATTGCAAACATACATTACAAAATTATTTACAATATGCTGATAAGGTTATATAATGAAATTGTTCCCCTGCGGACAGGAAGGATGCGAAAAAAATGAAAGTATGTATTATTCAGCCGTCTTACTCGATTGATTATAATAAGGCGGAGGAATTTTTCCAAAAAGAAATTGAACTTCTCGGGCAGTGCAACAGTTCAATGGATATTATTGTTATGCCTGAGTCATGCGACATACCCTGCCTTGCAAAAACAAAGGAGTAATCTGAGGCATGCGTCGAAAAATTCAACGATAAAATTCTTGAAAAAGCCTCCGAAACGGCAAAACGCTGTAATGCTATGTTGTTTGTGAACGCACACTTTAAAACGGATAAGGGCTATAGAAATACCACATATGCCTTTAATCGTGACGGAGAAATCGCCGGGAAATATTTCAAAGAACACTTGGTGCCGAGCGAGGTTTCAGTTATGGAACTGGACAGCGATTACAGCTTTGAATTTTCCGAGCCGACAGTTCTTGAAATGGAAGGAATTCGATTCGGATTTTTAACTTGTTATGATTTTTATTTTTATGAAAACTTTGCAAATCTGGCAAGGCACAATCTTGATGTCATCATAGGTTGCTCACATCAACGGAGCGATACGCACAGAGCGCTTCAATTTATATCGCAGTTTTTGGCATACAACACAAACGCATACGTTATTCGTTCATCGTTTTCCATGAACGAGAACTCGGACATCAGCGGTGCAAGTATGGTAGTGGCTCTGGACGGAACCGTTCTTGCAAACATGCACAGCCGTGTCGGCATGGATGTTGTCGATATAGACGTAAAACAAAAATATTACAAGCCTGCCGGATACGGAAATCCTCTTGCCGCGCACTATCAATATGTAGAAAGCGGTCGTCGCCCCCAAAAATACCGCCCTGCGGAAAGTGCCATTGTACCTCAGGATGACGTTATGCCCTACCCCAGAGTATGCGCACACCGCGGATTTAATACCATCGCCCCGGAAAACAGCATGCCGGCCTTCGGCGCCGCAATCGCCATGGGAGCGGAAGAAATCGAATTTGATTTATGGTACACAAAGAACGGAGAGATTGTATCTATTCACGATGACTGTTTGGATCGCGTTTCTGACGGCACAGGCAGAATTTATGACCACACCTACGAGGAACTCTTAAAATATGATTTTGGAATTAAGTGTTCCGAAAAATACAAAGGAATGAAAATCCTGAAATTCGAAGAGATTCTTAAAAAATTTGCTTGCCACACCATCATGAATATTCATGTTAAAACCATTGATGACGATTGTGAATACGACAGAGCTCTTCTCGAAAAAATAATCACACTTATCGATAAATACGATTGCAGAAAATATGTCTATTTCATGTCGGGAAATGATAACCTCTTAAGGCTCGCACAAGAGCTCGCCCCTGATATATGCCGTTGCTGTGGCGCGGGTAAGGACCCATGGGATATGGTTGACCGCGCAATAAAATACGATTGCAAGAAGATACAACTTTTCAAGCCATTTTTCAATCAAGAAATAATAGACAGAGCCCATGCAAACGGAATTATCTGTAACGTCTTTGGGTCGGATGAAACTGAGGAAACAAAAAAATTCCTTGATATGGGTATCGATATCATATTGACAAACGACTGTAATATTATCGCGCAGGAGGTTAATTGTTTTTTGCTTAAGTAAGCGGATTTTTCAAATCGCGGTGCCCATTTTTCTCCGCGCCTTAAATTTATTTGAATAATCAAAATGCCCGCAACGGACAATTTGCACAGCACGTGCATATTATCCCCGCGGGCATTTACGGTTTACATTTAATTATTCCGGTTTTGTTTCAAGCTGCAGCGGGAAGTCACCCAGCTTGTTTACCTTAAATCCGTTCGCCTTATATTCCTCGTAATCAAAGGCTTCAAGCTCATCTATGGCAAGCTTGTGGAATTCATAGAAATTCTTCCACCACTCATAGCCTGTACCCAACTCCGCATTAAGGTATGCATCCGCAATATCACATCCCATTGCCGGCGCAACATAGAACGCGCCCATAGCCAGCACATTAACACCATTCCCGGTAATTGCTCTCAAAGCAGCCGGAACGCTTTCAACAACGCCTGCATGAACATGTGGGCACTTGCTTGCCGCAATGTGAATTCCCATACCTGTTCCGCAGAACAGAAGTGCTCTTTCGAATTTCCCCTCCGAAATCATCGCTCCTGCGCGAAGTCCCACTCTGTGGAACATAAGGTCGGTATCATCCGAGGCGGAATCACTTTTTACACCTACGTCGGTAATTGTCCAGCCCTTTTTTCTCAGGTGCTCACATACAGCCTCTTTCAGGGGAAATCCCGCAAAATCCGCACCTACCAAAATCTGTTTGTCCTTTACTTTTTTCATGTTAATCCCTCCGTTTTTTATTAATAGGCATTTCGCCTTATCTTTCACTTTATTTGCCGAGAACCGTCTCCGCAAGCGCACACGCGAACAGCCAATTTATCTCACGCGTGGGGTGATTTATATTATTCGACAAAAGCGCATCGGTTTTTACGCCGCACTCGATTCCGTTTCCCAAAAAGATGTAGCTCCTGAAAAAAGCATTTTTCCCCACTTTTCGGAAATTTCATCCGTAACATACTTAAGATATTCCTCGCTTATCGATGCCAAAACATCATATTTGTATATCGTATAGCTTAAAGTTATCCCGCAATCAAGCTCGGCGCCGTTTTTATATATATTGTTCGCCAGTGCGGCATTATCCTCCGCAATTCCGGAATACATCGCCATTACCTGCATTAATTCTCCGTAATGTATTTGCTTTCCGCCGCGGATATACGATGCATACAACCCACGTTCTTCATTCCAAAAATCTTTATTGATTTTATTTTTCAGCTTTTCTGCCACACCGGAGTACCACCTGCAGAATTCATCCTTTCCGGTTACTTTTCCCATATCAAGCATACTTTTTACGGCAATATACAAAAACACCATGTATATTCCGTCGGCAAAATCTTCCTCTCGATGCATTTCACTGCACTCTTCGTATCCGTGATACCCGTCCGACCACTCATAAAAATGCCAATACCTCTCACCCGTCGGATACTTGAATTTTTCATCGGCACAATATTGTTTAATCATATACTCCATTTGTCCCCACAAATGCTCCGTAAAATATGTATCGCCGCTGTATTTTGTATATTCATCAACCGCCAAAAACCAAAGCATATCAAAGGACGGAATCACAAGGTCTACATCCGTCGGCGCACATATGCGCATATGCCCGTCGCTTTCTGCGCCGCGTGCAAGAAGCTTTAACGACTCCTTTGCAAAATTAAATTCGCCGAATGTATAATACCCGCACAGCATTTGATTGCGCGAATCTGATGCGTACAGCGCCTGTTCACGCCACGGGCAATCCTCGTAATGCTCATGCATGCAATTTTTCAGCGTATCCACACAAACCTCATATATTTTATTATGCAGACCATCGTTACACCTAAAGTTTCCCGCACACTTTACCGGATATTCGACCGGCAATATCCCGGCATAATAAAGCTTCAATTTTTCTGTGTTTGAAAAATGCAATTCTATATACCTTCCGGCAATTCTCCTAAAGAAATGCGTAAATCTTTGTCTGCCATCCTTACATATATATTGATCGGCAAAATTACGAACCTCTATTTTGGTTCTGACCCGCAAATCGCATAGATGCTCACCGTATCCGATATCAACCGTTCCGCCGCAATCGGCTTCCAAATCCATTGTAAAATACCCCGCCGTTTCTTTACCCAGGTCTATCACAACCCAAACTCCTTCACCGCGGATTTCCTTTAATACAACTTCCGCCTCCATATCGGCGCTTCCGCAAAACATTTCTTCAAAATTGTTTGCCAAAAAATGCTTTACCGCAGGCGCGATATGCTGTGATTGAATACCGCGCACCTTTGCCGCTGCCATTTTACCCGCAACAAGCGGGTCCTCGGAAAAATACTCGAAATTTCTGCCGCAAAGCGGATTTCGGTGAATATTCATCGCGGGAGTAAGCCATAAATTCGTCAAGTGTCACCTTTTCGTTCACAACATCAATAAGCACAGCCGGCTCATTCGGTGCCTTTGCGGTAATCGGCGGAACCTCCGCCTTTTGCATATTCGGTGCAAAGGACGGCATTTCTTCAAAAGCACCGCACCTTCTCCGGCAACCCTGCGCGATATTTCGATATGCTCACGTGAGCCGGTAATACGTCTGCCGTCCTTCCCCATAGGCAAACACGGCGTGTATCTGAATCTTGCCCATTTTTCCATAAAAATCCCTATGCCCTTTCTGCCCGCTTTTCGTCCGCAGGCACCCGAATTTTATATTTAACACTTGTATTTTATGTCTTTTTGTGCTACAATACAAGTTGACTAGTATTCAAAATCGGTCATTTTGTGCTATATGTTAAATCATTACCTGTTTGCGGAGGTCTCACATATGAAATTCTTTTTTGAAAACAGAGAACAGCCATTTACCTTTTTTTCCTCGGCTTCAATTGATTTTGACCCGCATCTGCATGAACATTTGGAGATGATATATCTCGTGCGCGGAACCTGTAATGTCACCGTTGAGGGCAAAACTTACCATCTTAAGGCGGGCGAATTATCAATCGTTTTCCCAAATCAAATACATTCCTATTCCGATTCGAAAGACATCGTGGCATACATCATGATTTTCTCTCCCTCAATCATGCCGGAATTCCGCCAAACACTTTTATCGTATGTGCCGCGCTCACCCATAATTCCGTCCGGGCGCGATATCACGCGGCTTATCGAAATAATTTTCGAAAGCTTGTGCCGTCCCACGGAATTTTATAAAGGGATTCTTTGGGCGCTCTTCAGCTGTGTGCTTGAAGTTTCCGAGCTTGAAAAATACGACAGCTGCAGTATGGATACCTTAAAGCGCGTGCTGATGTATATCGATGGGCATTTTTCCGAAGCAATAAGCATCGAATCGGTATCAAATGAGCTTCACATAAGCCGTTCCCATATTTCGCACATATTCCGCAAGAAATTAAACACAACCTTTATCAAATATTTGACATCAAAGCGCGTTGACTATGCAACGGAGCTTCTTAAAGTCAAGGACATTTCGGTTACCGAGGCGGCGTTAAATTCCGGTTTCGGCTCTATAAGGAGCTTTAACAGGGTATTTACCGAATATACCGGCACCTCTCCGCGCAGTTTCCGTGCCGAGGCGGCAAAAGAGAAGGTAGCCTCGATAAAAGCCTGTTTTGAGATTGCTCTTTAGTCTTTGTAAATTCCTGCGCTGCTGAATTTTTTCAATACACCCAAAACATTCCGCTTGCTTCACTTCCCGTCACTTTCGAACTTGTAACCGCTTTGAAAAAAATCCGCACACATCTCCCCTCTGCTTGCCATATAAAGCGAGTTGTCGAAGTTTTGCGGCTTTTGCTTTGGTAAAAGACTACGAAACTTGCGACTTGTTCGAAGCCACTACCCCACGGGTTTCAAAGGGTGCCCCTTTGCGACTTTTCGTACTTTGGTTCGCTCAAAAGTACAAATATATAAAACAGCACAAGCGGACATCCACGAACGCCTGTCCCCACAATTTATTCATCCTCAAAGCCTCTGTCAAACTGCGCGACTATAGCGTGGTTTTCGTTATGCAGCAAAATTTACCGCGCTGTTTTTTAATCCTCTGAAAAATGGAAATCATGATGTCCCGAATTCACCGTCACGCACTCGCCCCAAGACAAACACACCTCCGCACTGCACCCGAACGGAACCTCCAATATAACATCGGTCGCCCCCAGCTGTTTCTGCCACTTTGTATAGATGTTTCCGTAAGGCGTTTCAACCAATGCCTCGGCATAAAGCAAATCTTTCGGCATATATGGCTTAAGCTTAAAATTCTGCCAGCCGTCCGCTCCGGGTTTTAGTCCCGCAATATAGCTGTAGAACCAATACCCTACAGCGCCGTACATAGGGTGGTCATGGGAATTCATTCCCGAGCCGCGTTTGAATTCAAATCGCTCCCACACCGTGGTTGCGCCGTTTTGAAGCATATATCCCCAGGACGGGTATTGCTCCCTGGTTATTATCCGCCACGCATCGTCGGTATATCCGTATTCGCACAGCATATCCATAAGATACCGCGTTGTAAGATTTCCCGTGGTTATGCGATAGCCAACCGCTTCCACCGCTTCATGAAGCTTTCTCGCCGCGGCTTTTCTTTTATTTTCCGGCAAAATCCCCAGCCACAGCGCAAACGCCTGACTTCCCTGAGAACCTCTGTCCACTATGCACTCATGCTCATTCCACCACTTGTCAAGAAACGCTTTTTGTACGCGTTCCGCCTCGCTTTTATTAAGCCGTACCTCCTCGTCATCCCCCAAAAGTTCCGCGAATCTCTGCAGTAATTTGTAATTGTAATAATGATATCCCGTAGACATCAAAATCCCCGGGGTAACTATCGAATGAGGACCGTCTACCGGGTCATCGCAGTAATCGGCGGGGCCCGCCCAATCACCGTAGTGGGACAGGGTTACAATGCCGTCCGTACTGTTATTTTTCAGACACTCGTTCCATGCCTTAAAGTTATTATAGTGCTCACGTATATCCTTATCGTTTCCGTAATGGAGATAATTTTCAAGCGCTGCCATCAAAAAGGAAGAGCAAACGGGGTCTGCAGGTCTTTCGCCGTACACAAAGGGTGCGGTACATGTGAACGCCCCGGCAGAATCCTGTTCCGCCACAATGTCATCGATTATTTTGGAAAATAGTCGACTCATGTTGAAATTATACGGCGCCTCTTCATATCTTACCGTCGCATCATTCAGCCAGCACATTCTTTCATCTCTCTGCGGGCAATCCGTTGTTGTGGAATGAATATTGTTTTTCTCCGTTCTTACGATACATTCCTGAATTGCGTTTACTATCGGACTTCCGCATTTAAAATAGCTGTTATTTTTTACATCGGTATAAACCTCTACCGCCCTAAAGCACTCGCTGTCCGGAACACCGTGCCAGCCCTCGACAAAAAGATACCGGAAGCCGTGATAAACAAATTTGGTGTGCCAAACTCTGTCCTCCGCTCTTCCGTCCGAGATAAATACATCGGTAACCTTTGCGCGCCGCAGAGTTTCGGTATCAAGGCTTCCGTCCGGCATAATGTTTTCGGCATAATGAAACCGTATCTCAGTCCCTACGGGAGTTCCTCCCGGAATGAGAACTTCACCTATTCCGGCTATATTTATACCGAAATCGAATATGTATCCGTTTTTAACCTTAATTCTTGTTTTCGGAGCGAATTTCTCCCTTTTACGGATATTTCTTATGCTCTGCACCCGCATTTTCGGAGCATCCTCCGTTACCTTTACGGCATTTTCCGTATATCGAGTTTCAATTCTTTCATCAAAAGTTTCGCCGTCAAACAGATTGCTCGACACCGTTCCGCCATGTCCGCATAGCCAGCTCTCATCGGTCAAAACCGCTTCCTCTCTTCCGTCGGCATATTCGATTTTAAGTTCCAGGGTCAGCTTTGGCACGCCGAAAAATTCTACCAGACGCCAATTGTAATTCGCCAGATATTCGCCGATATTACGCCGCCAGCCCTCGCCTACGGCAACTTCTATTTTATTCTTACCGTTTACCAACAAATTTGTAACATCATATACGGTGTAATAGCACTGCTTTGCGTAATTCGATATTGCCGGCTGCAATAAATCGTCCGATGTTGACGCGCCGTTTATTTCGGCGCTGTGATAGCCTATTCCGCTGATATTCAGATACGCTTTTTTCACTTCGCCGCACAGGTCAAATTCCTTTGAAAAATATTTTACCTCGCGCTCCTTATCCCACGGTGTGGTTATCCAATCGGCTCTCCAATCCCCCGTAATGCCTGTCATGAACCTGTTTTTTGCCGATACGCTTTCCGCTCCGCCGTCATCATACAAAAACAGCTCCCATGTGAGCGTCTCATGGTCGGCAAAGGGCGTGCCCGAATAAACCGCGTTCTGTTTTTCACTCTTAACAACCCCGCTATCCCACTTCGTGCCTTTATCTCCGCTTAAAACAATTCTGTATGCGCTCTGGTGTCTCCTATCCTCTGAATGTTCCGCCGCCCAGGTAAATTGCGGGCGCAGATTATCCGTTATATTTAAATCCGCACTGTCACCGTCAACAGCAAGCATAATAGGCTTAAAATACATATCCTTTTTCTCCTTTTCACCGTTTTTTATTATATAGCCGCAATCACGCAAAGTCAGGTGGCAAAACGATACTTTTTCTTTTAATTTTAACACATCGTATCGCATGTTAAAATCCCCCGTATCAAGACTTGCGGGCTAAAAACGCCCATTCTTTCCTGTTTTAACTTGAGGCATTTTATTCATTATATACCCTATTCCCAACAAAAACAAGTGGGCTTATTTGTAATTTTCGTCAATATGGCACCAATCAAAAAAATCCGCCGACGGATTATCTCCGCCTGCGGATTTCAAGTGTGTTTTCATTGTCTGAAAGTATTGTTAAAATGTCTTATCCGGCATAGCCTTTCCGTTTACGGACAGGTTTTGAATTCTTCCGAATTCTATATTGCCTTTGCAATCCAGAAACACCATATTCTCACCCTCCGGAGCGGTTTGGGCGCAATCGGCAATCACCAGATTTTTTATATCGGTATCCTTCTCAATGCCGATAGTCGGCTGAAAGCATATCGTCTCATTTCTCACCAAATTTCTGACGGACAGGTTCGAAATATCAAGCTCGCTTCCTATTACAATCAGCGGACCGTAATTTCCCGCAACATCAACCGTTCCTTTCGAAAAGGACGCGTATATGTTGTCAATTGTAATGTTTTCAAGTGTGCCCCGCGTTTCGTGTCCGGCATAATATTTGCTCAGAATAACACAGTACACATAATACGTGCCGAATATATTCGATATATGCACATTTTTAACCGGAATATGCCACGAAAGCAATCTCACCGCACTGTGACATCCCTCGGCGATTATGCTGTCAACGGTGATGTTTTCAATCTCACCAAATTTTCCGTCGTCCGCTGTAATTGCCACCAAATCATCATGGCAAGCCCCTTGAAGATTTCTGAGGCTCCCGTTTTTACATCCGCCCTCAAGATGAATCCCATCAAGATTCCACAGCTTCGGGCTTCCCTCGGTATAGTCAAAAATAATGTTTTCCACCGTGAAATGCTCGATATGCGCCATTTGACAGCCGTATACAACAGGATTTCTTATTGTTATATTCTTAAACACAAAATTCTTTATGCTGTTAAATCTGAAGCAGTGACCGGAATAATCCGGCAGATACAGGCGTTCCGCACGTGTGGATAAAGCCCGTTCCTTGCACTCCTCCGCCTTTGCTCCCGTATCGGGATTATCAAAATGGTAGGGATTGGGCCATTGATTGTTGTGATTCATGTCCCAAATTCCGCCGTCCACGCAGATATTGCTGTCATAATTTTCCGGGTCGGCATTTTCCAGCATACAGCAATTCGCCCCGTCCGACAGCTTAATCAAGGTAAATCTGTCCAGCCTAAGTTCCTGATTCGAATGAATTTTCAAACATTTGCTGATTTTGTAAAACGCTTTTGGCGGCGGCAGACAGACACATACAGTATTCGTATCAAGCATTTCCTGAATAGCCGGATAATCGTCATTTATGCCGTCTCCAAACAATTTATACTTCATGATTGCTCTCCTTTTATACAATTTTTATCTGCACATCTCCTTCAAAAACTCCGCCGCCATCGTAATATCCCGCGCAGGGTCATCTCCCACCTCACGCTCTATGGTCAAAAATCCGCGATATCCGATGTCATCCAGAGCTTTTAGGTAATTTTCAAAATCAACATCGCCCTCGCCCAACGGAAGCTCAATATACGCCTTGCCGCTGTGCGCTTCCTCATCGATAATTTTATAAATTATCTCCGGGTTTACGTCACACAGCTTTCTTCCGTCCTTTGCATGAGTGTGGACAATATAATCCTTTAAGGTATATACTGCCTTAACCGGGTCATCCCCCGTCACCATTACGAAATTCGCCGGGTCTAAGTTTACCGCAACCCCGCGCGAATTTAAGTCGTCCAGGAAGCCTTTTAAGGTTTCGGCAACCTCCGGTCCTGTTTCTATGGCAAAATGCGCGTCCACGCTGTCAGCATATGCGGCAAGCTCAAAACATGCCTCCTGCATAATTTTGTAGCGCTCGTGATTTTTGTCGTTCGGAACAACTCCGATATGCGTTGTAACAACATTCGTTTCCAAATCCTTTGCCAAATCAAGAATACGCTTTGATTTCTCAATCAGCTTAGGATTCAGCTCTCTATCTCCAAATCCTCTACCCAAATCTCCGCAAAGCGCGGAAAAGACCAAGCCGTTATCCTTAACCATGTTAAGCAATTCGCGTCGTTTTTCACCGGACATATTTTCCGGTGCAAATTCGCCCTCGGTCGCGTACATCTGCAGACCGTTTGCACCTATTTCAGCCGCTTTTTTTATTGCCTCCTCGGGTTTAAGCTTAAAGGAATCCAGCATAACTCCAATTTGAAATTCATACATAGCCATAACCTCCGTTTATAAGCTTTGTTTAATAATCTTGTCCGCTTCCGCGGCTATTTTAAAGCTTTCCCATACATCATCTATTGTAGGGTTTGCGGGGGAATTGTTTTCAATCATGTTTATAAGCGCCTCCAGCTGATCTCCGGTAGGCTTGCGCTTGCAATCTATATTGATTGTTTCATACCGTCCCTCGGGATAGGTATAATACTCTACCAAATCGCCTTCTTCGCGATTTTCATATCTTGCATCTCTGTATACTATGCTTATTCTGCCCTTAGGACCGATAAATTCCTTGGTATTCAACGCCGCCACGGTATTGCCCCAGCCCGCCTCGTAATACGCAATCGAACCGTCTGACAGTTTTGCCGTCATAAAACCGTAATTGTAATGCCCGCCTTGAACATCCGCCTCAGTTCTTTGTCCGATTCCGCTTACCTTGGTTATTTCGGCACCGGTAAACCAGCGCATAACATCAATATAATGCACTCCGCAATCCAGTATCGGCGACGTTTCGTTTATCAGGGTCAAATACTTTTTCCAATCCACGGTATGGTGGTTCTGCGACATTCTCATAACGATAGGCTTGCCGATTGCATCATTTTGTATCATCTCCGCAACCCTTTGGTATGTTTTGTTATGCCGCAATATGTATCCGATAAGCACCTTTGTTTCGGGATGCGCTTTAATCAGCTCAACCATTTCACGTCCGCTTTCAAGGTCCTTTGAAATAGGCTTCTCACACAATACATGCTTGCCGCCTTTGATGCATTCCTTTAATATTTCAAGATGTGATGACGGATAGGTTGCAATTATTACAATATCCGTATCCTGCGCCTCTACTACCTTTCTCCAATCGGTTTCCGTCTTTTGTGCGCCGTATCTTTTCGCAAAGCGTTTTGCGCGCTCCCCGTCCAAATCGCAGACATAGCTGAGCACAACATTATCCTTTTCATATATATCGTCAAGATGTGCCGCACCCATAGCTCCGCAACCAATCAGAGCAACTCTCCAAACGTGTTTTTTCATGATTGTCAATTCCCTCTGTTATCCTTTCAAATTTCAATCCAGACAAACGGCTTTTCAAAAGCCCTGCTTGCCGCTTCTCTTACCGCAATAACATCAACCGTTTCCTCATGCGGAACCGGCACTTCGCTACTGTCAAAAAAGGCGATTAAAGCCTTTGTGAACCTCGCAAAGTAATCTGACTTTATGGGATAATCCGCAGCTTCGTTATTGTCATTTACCGTTCTTATCTTAAAATCCGTATTTTCACATTGATACATTTGTGCCAATCGACCGTCCTCAAATTCAATGGTAAGAGACGGATGATTTTTTTCTCCCGTTGCCATTACTCGCTTTGCACGCACTTTCATCAAGCTTATAATCGGTTCTATCTGATGAATCGAATATACTTCAAATGAACCGGGGCCCTCGCTGTAAATCTTAACAATTTTTGAAGTGTCGATATCCGCAAGTTCCTCCGAAAAGCGCAGTGCCGAGCTTGAATAGCATTTTGTATTGTGCTTATCCGCATTTTCAAAAATTCTGAGCGCTGTTTCCTTATCCGGAGCAAAGGTCTTGTCAACATAAACCAATTTCCCCGATTTCAGCGCCAACTCGGTCAGTTCCTCATGCATCTCGGGATTATCCGGCGAGAGCACTATCAAAACATCGCTTTTTTCTATTACCTCTTCAATGCTGCCAAGAAGTTGTATTCCCATCTTCTCCGCCCATTGAACATTCGTCATTTCTCCGCCGGGTGGATTGATTTTGCCGTATGCATACGCAACCTCGTATCTGTCCCCCGCCTCTTTTTTAATAAAATCCGGGTAATTGTTGGCATGCCATTCATTCAGGTAATAATCTATAAACCCTATCTTTTTCACAGCGTTACCTCCCTATGTTCGTCTGCCGAACGATAAATGGCGTCCATCATCTCCGCTGTAATTATATTGGTGTCGATGTGTGACGGAAGAATGTTTCCGTTTTCCGCACAATCGATAAATCTGTCGATTTCCTCTTGGAACATATTCGGTATATCTGTTGTAAATTCCGTTTTAGTCAGCATGCCGTTTTGTGTGGAATACAGCGTAAATTCTTTGCCGTACTGCAAACGCACGCCGCCCTTTGTTCCCATAAAATCTATAAACATCTCGTTTTCGCCGATATTCTGTGCCCATGCACCGTTAAATGTAACAATTGGTCCGTCGGTACGTATGATACCGGTTATTCCCTCTTCAACATCATATACACCGTCTAAAACAGGCGGACCTGCCCACATATCGGTATAAACATATTCGCTGATATTGTTGCCGAGGTATCCGAACTTTTCCGCCGAAACGGTTTTCGCCTTAGGGTCTCCGCAGCAATACATTACTATATCCAAAAAATGTACGCCCCAATCGATTAAAACACCGCCGCCGGCAATTTCCTTTGTTGTAAACGCACCGCCCAAGCCCGGGATACTTCTGTGGCTTCTGAAGCTTACATATACCTGATAAACCTCGCCCAAAACACCGTCATCTATCAGTTCCTTAAGCTTGTTGACATTCTTGTTAAATCTGTTTACAACGCCGATATTAAGAACCTTACCCGTTTCATGCTGTGCTTTCTGCATTTCAAGTGCTTCCGAATAGACACGTGCAGCAGGCTTTTCACAAAGAACGTTTTTGCCCGCTTTAAGCGCCGCAACGGAAATTTCCGAATGAACTTTATTCGGAGTACAAACCGATACAGCCTCAACCTCAGGGTCCGCAAGTACTTCGCGGTAGTCGGTAACCGCTATTCCGCAATTATACTTTTCTACCGCCACCTCCGCTCTTTCGGGAATAATGTCGCAGAAATACTTTATTTCCGCCTTTTCATTTGCCATGTATGCGGGAATATGTGCATTATTTGCAATTGTACCGCAACCTATAACAGCAACTTTCATAAAAAACAGCCTCCTTATATTTCGTTTGTTGTCACAATTGTAGCACAACCCAAAAAGGGAGACAACATCCGTTTCTGCTGTTTTATGGTTACTTATCTGCTTTTTTTGTTTTGCTCCTATATTCTGTCGGGGTACAGTTCATATGCTTTTTAAATGCCTTTGTAAAGCTTTTCGGTGACTCATACTTTAATATTTCCGAAACCTCCGTAACGGAATACTTCCCGCTTGAAAGTAGCAAAAGGCTTCTCTCAATTCGCTTTCTCGATATATATTCCCAAATACTCGTTCCCGTTTTTTCTTTAAACAAGTGGGACAGATAGCTTTCGCTGTAGGAAAGGCTTGCCGCAATCTGCTTCAGTGTAATCGGTTCGCAAATATTGCTATCTATAAATCGCAAAAGCTCATAAAAGGTGTGTCCCTTGTTTTTTGCTTCCTCCGTCGGAAAATATTTTCTGACCTCAATATGGTTAAAAAGCCGATATACATATATTAAAATCTGCTTAATTCCTATTTCCAGCGCTGTTTTGTGGTACTTGTCCGCGTTATATATTTCGTTTATAAGCTGTTCCAGCATAAAGTTCAGCCGCGATTCGTCCCGCACAACAATTGACGGCGAATTTGCATAAAACTCGGCTATATCCGCCATTTCTCCCTTCGGCTCTGTCATGAATCCCAGATAAATATAATGAAGACCATGTTCCTTGTCTGCCACAATCCCATGGCTTTCCCCTTGAGAAATTACATGCACCTCGCCTCTTTCAAGCGGAAATGCCTTATCGTTTGTGTACATAATCCCCTTGCCCGAAACGACATAGCTGATTTCATGGCATATCTGGTCATGCCGCGGTATTTCCATTTTTCTGCTTATGCCCAGCTCTCCGAACTGAAACAAATCCACATCCCCCAACCTGAGAGGAACATCCGTAAAATTATTGTCAAATTGAAATAATTTTCCGCTTTGCATAACCGTCACCTCGCTCAAAACGCACCTTTTCAAAAAAATTATATCATTTATCTCGAGAATACGCAAGCGCTTTTAACAAAAAATATCGAGAGCAAAATAGTGGTTTTCCGCAAAAACCACGGAATAATCTCCGTTTCTTCTCAAACGTAATCTCATCACCGTGCGTGCAGAACTTCTTCAATCTCGGTAATTTCTTCCGCAGTTAATTCCGGGAAAGAAAGAGCGCTAACGTTTTCCTCCACCTGTTCCGGTCTGCTTGCGCCGATTAATGCGCTTGTAATAACCGAATCGCGAAGTGTCCACAAAAGTGCAAGCTGTGCCACAGTTTGTCCTCGCCTTTTTGCAACCTCAGCAAGTCGTCTTGCAATCATGAGCTTTTCCTCGGTAATGTCCGAGGCTTTTAAATATCTCGGGTCATGAGCCGCCCGCGAATCCGACGGAATCCCGTTTAAATACCTATTTGTAAGAATACCGCCGCCCAAAGGCGCAAAAGCTATACAGCCGACACCCTCCTCTTTCAAAACCGCTGTAAGCCCCTCTTCCGCTGTGCGATTAAGCATTGAGTAATTGGGCTGATGTATCAGCATCGGCGTTCCCATTTCACGAAGTGTGCGTATGGCAATTTGCGCTTCTTTTGCATTATAGTTGGAAATGCCTACATACAGAGCCTTACCGCTTCTGACAATTTGGTCAAGTGCTCCCATGGTTTCCTCGATCGGCGTTTCCGGATCGGGACGGTGATGATAAAAAATATCCACATAGTCAAGTTTCATGCGTTTAAGGGACGCGTCAAGGCTTGCAATCAGGTATTTTTTACTTCCGTTATTGCCGTAAGGTCCCTGCCACATGTCAAATCCCGCTTTTGTAGAAATCACCAGCTCATCTCGGTGAGTATGCCAATCCCTCTCCATATGAATACCGAAATTCCGTTCCGCTTCTCCGTAGGGCGGGCCGTAATTGTTGGCAAGGTCAAAATGTGTAATCCCCAAATCAAATGCCTTTCTTAATATGCTCTGCTGTGTCCCAAAAGGCGTAATATTCCCAAAATTGTGCCATAGCCCGAGGGATATTGCGGGAAGCTTTAAACCGCTTCTTCCGCATCGGCGGTAGGGCATATTATCATAGCGCGCATGTGACGGTTGATAATCCATAAACATTCTCCTTTAAAAATAGTCCTTTTACACATATTTTTTTGTATCTCTTGCCATTTTGATTGCAAGCAGATTCCAGTT
>CAYMBZ010000022.1:0-22765 GCA_964388835.1 uncultured Lachnospiraceae bacterium | reverse complement strand
GTGTTTAACCACGGCGACGGGTATGCTGAGCGGTTGCGGCAAGAAACAGAGTGCAACAGGGGAGGAACAGGTAGTAATCCGAATCGGGAACTGGCCTACCGACAAAAACAGCAATACCTATGAGCTGTATGAGGCGCGCAAGAAGCGTTTTGAAGAGGAAAACCCCAATATTAAAATTGAAGAAGATGAATGGGGTTTCGATTTGGACAGTTTTCTGCCTAAGGCGGCAAGCGGACAGCTTCCTGATATGTACGTAACTTCATACACCGAGATTAAGAGAATTATCGACTCGGGATATGCAAGCAATGTTACAAAACAGATGAAAGAGTATAAGTACACAGATTATCTGCGTGATGACATAATAGAGCTTATTTCAAAGGATGAGGAAATTTATGCGATTCCGTTCTCGGCATATTCAATGGGTCTTTTGATAAACATGAAAGTATTCACCGAAGCGGGCATGTTAAAGGATGACGGTACGCCGATTATCCCGAAAACATGGGATGAAGTTGCAGAGATTGCTTCAAAGATTAAAGAAAAAACCGGAAAGCCGGGCTTTGCAATGGCAACAATGAATAACGTAGGCGGCTGGCACTTCTTAAACGTAGCATGGGCACACGGCGTAAACAAGGAGTTCGCTAAGAATGATGACGGTCGCTGGACAGCGGATTTTGCCACACCTGAGGGCATAAAAGCACTTCAGTATGTAAAGGATTTGCGATGGAAGTACAACGGCGTTTCGGAAAATGCGCTTTTGGATTTTGAAGAAATGTATAAGATGTTCGGTTCGGGACAAATCGGTATGATGCTTGCCGCTCCGCCGCTTAACGCTTTGATTTCTTCCTACGGAATGAAGAAAGAAGAACTTGCGGTTGCCAGTATGCCGGAGGGACCTGCCGGAAAGTTTACACAAATCGGCGGAGAGCTTTATGTACTTAAAAACGGCCTCAGTGAGGAGCAGATAGATGCATGCTTCAAGTGGCTCGAATTCTGCGGTATTACACCGGAAATTACAGAGGACAAAAAAGTTGAGATTGACGATGCATACCGCGTTGAAAACGAAAATGATTTCGTCGTAGGCTTAAAGCCGTACAGTATTTGGAAAGCGGATAACATTCCTCCGGTAAGAAAATACGAGGAAGAAATCATAGACAAATACACCAATGTAAACACAGCACTTTTCGAGGATTACGTAAAAACTGAGGCACAGGTTGTATCCGAGCCTCCGATAAGCTGTCAGCAGCTCTACACCTTGCTTGACGGATGTATCCAGGCAGTCTTTGCGGAGGAGAGCGCAGATCCTGAGGCGGTACTGAAGGAAGCTGCAAACAACTATCAGGTGAATTATCTTGATAAGGCGAAGTGATTAAAGGAAGGGAATAGGACTATATGAAATACAAGACAAAGGAGCGAGACGCTTTGTCGGCAAAAAAACAGAAAAAGGTGATGTCGCAGATAATGCACGATGCTGGGGCATGGTTGCTTATTCTGCCGACACTTTTGGTTCTCTACATTTTTACCGTAAGACCGATTGTAACCGGTTTGTGGTATTCATTTCATGACATGCAGGGATTTACAGTAAAGGAATTTACGGGACTTGAAAATTACATAACCATTTTATCGGATACGCAGTTTCCGAAAGTTTTGTGGAACACAGTACAGTATGTTTTATGGTCATTGGTAATCGGATTTATTCCTCCGATTGCCATTGCCATTATGCTGAACGAAATGGTTCATACAAAAGGAATATTCAAATTCAGCATATATTTCCCGTGCATAGTGCCGATGGTTGCGGCAACCATGCTTTGGTATTATATGTATTTCCCGGACCAATCCGGACTTTTGAACATCTTGCTTTCAAAATTCGGTATTGCTCCGATGCAATGGCTTCAGCAGGCAAGCCTGACAATTCCGCTGATTATAATTATGACTACATGGAAGGGCTGCGGAGGTTCGATGATTTTCTACCTTGCGGCACTTCAAAGTGTAAATCAAGAACTTTATGAAGCGGCAATCATAGACGGAGCAGGATTTTTCTGCAGAATAAGAAAAATCACGATTCCGCAGATTTCAGGCATTGTCTTGCTAAATTTTGTGCGTCAAATTATAGGCGTGTTCCAGATATTGACAGAGCCAATGACCATGACGGGCGGTGGACCGAACGGAAGGTCAACCAGCCTTGCGCTTTGGGCATACCGAACCGCGTTTGTTGATTTCAATGCGGCATCATCACTGGCAATCGGTGTTGTTACTTTTATTATGCTGATGATTATGACCTGTTTCTATTTCTGGGTACAGAACAGAGTAGATGTTGATTAAGGGAGGAACTGATAATGAAAGCATTTGAAAAAAAAGAAAGCGGTTTTATCAGTAAAACTGAGCTTAATCAGCCGAAAGGTAAGGCGGCATATTGGGGCATGTGGACATTTTTGGTAATATGCTCTCTGATTTCAATAATACCGGCTGTGTGGATTATGATTTCCGGATTCAAAGACTTGGAGGAATTCTTTGCGGTTCCGCCGACGATAATCCCGAAATCGTTTCACCCGGAAAAGCTTGTTGATATATGGAACAAATTTGATTTTGTGAATTATTACAAAAACACCGCAGTGGTAACACTGGGCGTTGTAGTCTTTACGGTAGTATTCAACGGGCTTTCGGGCTATGTTCTGTCAAGATTAAAGCCAAAGGGAAGCAAGGTTGTATTCATGGCACTCATGGTTTTGATGATGATTCCGAATACAATCGGTATGGTTCCTTACTATATGACGATATGTGATTTTCCGTATTTTCATTTCAGTATGCTGAACACACTCTGGGCATTGTGGATTCCGGCGGCGGCAAATACCTTTAACATATTGCTGTTTAAGAACTCATTTGACTCAATACCGATATCCTACCTTGAGGCGGCAAGGCTTGACGGAGCTACCAGTTTGCAGATTTTCTACAAGATAATCGTACCTCTCAGCGTTCCTATAATAATGACGGTATCGATTTTGACATTCAACGGTGCATGGGGAGATTTCTTCTGGCCGTACATGATTTTGAATGACAAGAGTCTGCACACAATATCGATATTCCTTTTCCAGAACAAGACGGGAAATTATACAATCGACCTGTATATGATCATGTTGACCCTGTCGATTCTTCCTCCGATGATTATTTATGCATTTCTGCAGAAATACATCATGTCGGGATTTGCTGTCGGAGGAATTAAGGGATAACGCTATATTATGCGAGGAGGTAAATATGATAAAAATGACTAAAAAGAGAATGTTGGCACTGGGCTTGTCGGCCTTAATGTGCGCGGGGGAAAGTGTCTTTGCGCAGATTGAGCTTGACGGCGGGGTAAGTGTCCGCTCGGAGCGTAACGTTTCGGTTACTGTAAAGGCAGACCCGGGAGCGGGTGTGGCGATTAAGGTTTTCGCCGAGAGCGACAATATCGTGCGTGCAATTGATGAAGTGCGCGCAAACTCGGACGGAAAGGCCGTTTTCGGATTCCGCATGCCCGCGGTGGCAGCATCCGGAAAATACGTAATTGATGTATGCATCGGAGATGGCGTGGCGGAGAGCTTCTATTTCGATTATGCTGATTTCAGCGGATTTTTAGCGGCGGTAAATGCCGAGGGCGTTACCGCTCAGCAGATAATCGACTTTTTGAAACCGGAAGTGGGAAATCAGTACACAGCAACCGTTATGGGCTTTGACATGACAAGCTACAACAACTTGACAGATGCCGAAAAAAACGAGGTCATCGAGCTGTTCCTTACCAATAAGGGCACAGGCACATCCGAAGAAGAAATCGCGGATGCTTTTGCAAAGGCTCTGGGAAACAAGCTTGCTCAAAAAGGCGATATAACAAAGGGACTTGAATATTATAACCCGACCTTTGACGGAAAGAAGTACAGTGAGCTCAACGAAGAGGAAAAGAAATGGATAATTTCCTCAGTATCCGAGAGCATGACCGCTACCGGCGATATCAATGCGGCGTATGAATCGGCAGTTATTCTGTACAGCTTCAATACCGCGAAGAATTCGCAGATGGGCGACTTAATAACCACATACGCGACAAAAACAGGAATCGGAGCTTCAGCTTATTACACAACCTACACAACACTGCTTGATGCGAGAAAATCCGCGGTACATGATTCCATGATTGCGGCGCTTGGCAGTATAAAAACATATCCGGGACTTGTAACCGTATTTAACAATGCCGTTACGGCGAACGCATATGGCGTTCCCGCAGGTGGCGGCGGAGGCGGCGGAAGTATCTCCAAAGCACCTATTTCTGTTCCGATACCGGTTATACCGGAAAAGTTCTCCGACCTTTCGGGCTATGATTGGGCAAAGGAAGCAATTTTGAACCTTGCCGAAAAAGAAATAGTTTCGGGTTATGAGGACGGAACATTCCTACCGGCGAAAACCGTTCTGCGTGAAGAATTTGTAAAAATGGCGGTATGTGCGGCAGGAAAATTCAACGAGTCCGCAAAATGCGATTTTGCTGATGTAGAAGAGGATAAGTGGTATTATCCTTACATCGCAAGTGCTGTTGAAGCGGGCATAATCAGCGGAACCGATGAAAATAATTTCGGTATCAGCATGGCTGTCAGCAGACAGGACATGGCAGTAATCGTACAAAGAACGCTGGCTCTCATGGGTAAAGAGCTTGAATCCGTGCGCGAATATACGGGCTTTACCGATGAAGATGCAATTTCGGATTATGCAAAGGAAAGCGTGAAGCTTCTCTACACGGCAGGTCTTATAAACGGAATGGAGGACGGAAGCTTTGCTCCCGCTCAGCCGGCTACAAGAGCGCAATCGGCAAAGATTTTGGCAGATGCATTTATTGCGAAGGAGGGTGAATAAATGAAAAAAAGATTTATTACATTCCTATTATCCTTTATCATGCTTACACAGCTCATAGCGATGCCGGTAAATGCACAGCAGGATGACAGCGCATTGCGCGAATACGAAATTTTGAAGGCTGTCGGAATTGCGAATTTCGATGAAAAATCCTTCAATATTAGCGAGGGTATTACATATGCGGACTTTTTGGTGCTTATCGTAAACTCTTTCGGTCATACATATTCGGAATATTCCGATGTGGTTATGGGAATAGCCAAGGAAAACAGCTTGCTTGAGGCGGAAGCCGAACCGAAACTTGACAGATTCATTCAATACAGCGAAGCGGTTGCGCTTGCAAAAACTGCGCTTACATATGAAACCTATCTTGGCCGCGAAGCAATTGAGCCGGTTGTGAGCTATCCTGACCTTACAAAGGGTATTTCAAACTCAAAGTCAAAATTCTTATCCGCAACCTGTGCCATGAAATTGATTTACAACATGGTTTTAACCGATTTGTATGTCATCGATGTATTTAAGGATAACGGATTTAAGCATGACGTAAATGAGGGTGACACAATCCTTGCAAGATACCGCGACATTCATGAAACCGAGGGTCTTGTGGAGGAAAACCGTTACACTTCACTCTACGGCGCGAGCACGCTTAAATCGAACGAAATCCGTATCGGCGACCAAATTTTTGTGTCGGATAAGGACATAAGCGATTTGCTCGGATTTAAAGTAAAAGTTCTTGCAAAGAAAACCGAGGATGACGATAAGGGAACGGTTGTTTACGCCGAAATTTACCGCGGAAAATCCTTAAATGTGGAAGCGGGCGATTTCATAAGATGGGAAACCAACATGACCCACTTTGTGTATTCCAAGAACGGAACATCAAAGAGAATCAGCGTAAGCAAAACCGCAAAGTTCTTCTATAACGGAGTAATTTGCGACACATTTACCGATGATGTGGTTAAGCCGAAGGACGGTGCAATCGAGTTTATCGATGCGGAAGATGACGGCACATATGAAGTTGTAAAGATTACGGCATATGAATATATGCTTGTGGAAAATGTTTCGGCTTCATCCAAAACTATTACAAACGCTTACACTTACAGCGGAGCTTTAACCAAGATTAAACTTGATCTTGATGATTCGGATAACTCTCCGGTAATTGTAATGAACGGACAGGAAATAGGCTTAAAGGATATCATGTACCGTGACGTGGCGGCAGTTCAAAGAACCCGCGGCGCGAGTCCTAAGGTGGTAAAGGTTGAGATATTCCGAAATTCAATAACAGCAATTGCTTCCGGCTTCAGCATGGAGGATAACGAGATTGAAATTGACGGAAATATCTACCATATATCCGACACACTTAAAAAAGCAATCAATGCAAATGATACCAAGGTGAGAGAAGTCAGTACATCGGATGAGCTGTCATATTATATTGCAGGCAATGTGGTTGTAGGTATCTGGGGCGATTTGCTCAAGACCGCAAAATACGGCTACATGACAAGAATCAAAAACAACACAGATGACGAAATCGTAACTATTCGCATATTTGACGAAGACGGCAAGTGGGGAGATTACAAAGTTGCGGAAAAAGTTCGTTTAAACAACGAAAGTAAAAAACCACAGGATATATACAATGCCCTTTGTCCGGGCGGAGTTATAAAACGTCAGATGTTGTGCTATACGCTTAATTCCGATAATCTCATCAAGAAAATTCAATTAGCGGTTGAAACAGACAAAAAGGGCTATGACGGTTTCTCAAACATGGGTAAAATGACCTACCGTTGGAGAATTGAGGGCGGCTCTATGGATTCTGAAATTTTCGTTGACGAAAACACGAAAGTGTTTGTAATACCGACAAATGAGGAAACGGCAAGAGCTACTGAGTATTACATAACAAACAGTTCCTCATTTGCAACCGATGCACAGTACACCTTTACACCGTATAATGTGGATGAATATGGCTTCACAAACATGATGGTAATGAATTTGACGGAGTCAGCAGAAACTTTGGTAATGGTAGATAAGGTTGTAACCGAGCTGAACACCGACGGTGAGCCGGTTATGGCGGTTTACGGAAAGGTCGGAGAATATAATAATTTCGGCTTGCAGATTGCGGAAAGTGTAAGCGATATGGGCGATTTCTATAACAGAACCGCCACATACCCGGTAAGCAATATCAGAAAAGGCGATATGTTGCTGGTTGCGGTGCGCGGTGACGGAATGATTTCGCAGATACAGCGAATTTACACTCTCGCAGACGGAAAGAAGCCGCGTCAGACACAGGAAATGTATCTGCCGGTCAACGATTTTTCAAACTTTGCGACGACTAACCTTTTTAACGTGGTAAACAGATATACCGCGGCAGTTGTGGAAAAGGTACATCCCGAGAAAAAGCTTATTGTGCTGAACTATATCTATGACTTCGGTTCACGTACAAAATCGCTTAGTCTCAGCAGCCCGAGGGTGAACATTTCAATTTACGATTGCGATACAAAGCAGTTTAAAGCGGGTTCTTATTCAGATATTGAGCCGGGAGATTATGTGGTATCCGAGATATATGCTTCGGCGGCAAGAAAAATGGTTGTGTATAAGAATATGCAATAATAAATGTTGCGGCGGCTTTCCCCAAAAGCCGTAAAATATGGGGAAAGCGCCTTTAGCATTATATATTAATTTTTAAGGACGGAAAGGAGCAAAAAAATGAAAGGAACTTTCAAAAACAAAATTACTGCAGCTTTGGTTTTGCTTACAATGATGTTATCCATGCTGCCTGGGGCGGCATATGCGGAGGGCATTACCGCGGATTATTATCCGTATGCACCGTCGGCTTATTCTTACAAGGGAGACGGAACTGCTATCTGCCTTAACTGGAGAAATCCGGTTACCGCGCCTACGGCAATTGAGGTCTATGACATAACAAACCCGAACAGCCCGGTGCTCAAAAAGAGCAGTGCAAATGAGGATGTTGATTTGACAGCGGATAAAGGTCAGGCTGTTATAATTGAAGGACTTACTGCGGGAACTACATACACATACAAAGTAGAGTTTACATATGCGGACGGAAATAAAACTTCTACCGTTCTTTCGCAAAAAGCGGAAACTCTTCCGCTTTCTGACCCGCACAGACAGTTGAAAAACGGATGGACTTGGCTTATGTCAGACAATGGTAAAAGAGCAGAATTCAGTATAGTTTTTGATGAAAAGAACAGCGGAAACGCTTCATTGCATATCGTAAACAACTGGAGCGGCAGTGGACAGACGGCGGATTCTCAGATTAGAATTTTTGGTGTAAGCCCCGCGGCGGGAACATCATATGTACTCACCGGGGCATATAAGACAAATAAGTACAAAGGTGAATATTACAGTGGTGACCTTGCGGGCGGTGCAATGGGACTTTCTTTGCAAGAAGATGCTCAGGAATGGACTGATTTCACTTCGGCTGATATATCTGCAAGCTGGAATGCAGGTTGGCCGGTATTCTCATTGTTTTTACCTAAATTCTACTCAAAGGATTTGTGGCTTGACGATATTAAGCTTTGCGCAAAAGGAACAGACACCAGTATAATCTCGGGCGGAAATTTTGAAAACGTAACAGCGGCGGCAACACCGTCAGCATCTGCCGCAACTACCGGCAAGACAACAAATGTAAGCCTTGTACCTGGTGCTGACAGCGATTTGATTTACATTTACGAAACAATCGGCGGAGTTGACGTAACAAGAGCGGTTGTAAAAGCGGATACGGAAAATGTTGCACTTGATAATGTTGCAAACGCAAGTGCGCTTAAGGTTGCGGCAAAGAACGGCTCATACGTAATGTCACAAAAAGCGGCTGTAAGCAAAATTTCGGATGCCGACTACTATACATATTCGCCGATGATGAACAGCTATACCGAAACATCTATGATTATTTCATGGAGAAACCCGAATAAGAAACCGAGCAAGGTATCGCTTTATGACATCACAAATCCGGCAAATCCGGTGCTTATAAAGGACGATTTTAATACAACAGCACGCAAAGCTCAGTATACGATAGTTGAGGGACTCACATCGGGTAATGTATATTCATACAAGATTGTATGCGACTTTACGGCACACGCTTCAACTTCATCTTTCCTTACCGGCAAAACCGGAACATACAAAAGCAATCCAATCAGCGGAACAAATTTTGTAACTGCGGCAGAGCCTACAACAGTTGCGTCCACAACAGCCGGCTATACACTGCCGGAAATTTATATAGACACCAATACAACGGCTAACAATTCAAACGGTTCGCTTTATATAAGCAGTAACTTTAGCGCGAACGGTACAGAACTTAGATACGATTGCACAGGAACTAACGGAGACATTTTTACTGCAACTATGGACACAAAAGGTAATGAATATTGCCAGTCGGTTTGGTACCCTATATCTGTATTCGGCGGACCGTGTGCCGGATTTATAAAGGATGCGGCAAATGGAAACGAAAAGACATATGATTGGTTTAAGTATACTGTAAATAGCCAGAATTCCAACGGATATGGCAGGATTATTATTCCCACCAATATGATAGCGCGTGATTTTTGGCTTGATAATATCACCCTTAAAAATACTACCACAAATAGTGATAATATACTAACAGGCTGTAATTTTGAGCAGTTTATACCTGCACTTGAGGTATCAAACGTTACCTCTTCAAATGCGGTAGACACACAGGCTACAATCAGCTTCAAGAGAAATGCGGACACCCAAAAGGTATTTGTTTACCGTGTAATCGATGGCAATGAAGTTTTGGTTGCAAAGGTAAGCGATGCAAATGATGTTACAATCGACGGTCTTAAGAGCGGTGAGGAAAATAAAATCGTGGTAAAGAACCTTGATACGAACCATGTTCTATCGGCGGGAACAACAATCAAGGTTATACCTACAGTTTCTAAGATTTCAACAGGCGATTACAAGCTTTATTCCGGCACTACTTCCGCAACAGTGGTTACAGCCGGTGAAATGACGGTTAAGCTTGATATAACAAACAACGAGAACGGCGCAAACTTCAAGCCTTGCTTTATAGTTGCTCTTTACAACGGCACTGAAATGGTAGCAATCGATGTTGCGGATGATGTTACAATCGCTGAGGGCGATACCAAAACACTTTCCGCAAAGGTTACGGTTCCGACTATAGTTGAAGGTGATAACTATAAGATTAAAGCGTTCCTTTGGAATGATTTCGACGGAATGGGAATTTTGAAAGATCATATAGAGTTTTAATGATGACTAAAAGATTAAAAAAATTAACAGCGGCGGTAATGTTGTCCGCTCTCGGCGTTAATCTTTTCCCTGCTGCAGGCTTTGCGGCGGGGGAGACCTCGCCCGGGTTCGCCATTACCGCGGAAAATGCGTATATCTCCTTAGACTCCGCAGTATGTTCCGGCGGAACTGTTACTATTTCGGGTGTTGATACCGAGCCGGGTGCGGTTGAAATTGCACTGCGCGCGGTGGATACCTTAAGCGGAGATACATTGACTGTTGAACAGACGGCGGTTGGGGCGGATGACAAATTTTCGTTCGTTTTTTCGGCTAAGGACAGTAAAAATATTCAGATAAATTTAAGCGGCAGAGAAACCGGTATTATGAAAGCGGTAATTGACGTTTCAGAAGGCACTGTAAGCGAAAAGCTTTCAAAACTGGAGAAAAGTGTCGCTTCCGTCAAAGCATTGATTGACGACTGCAAGGCGGATGGAATTTCAACAGACTATGAAGAAGTAGGCGTTAAGCTTATTGAGCGGAGTATTGATGTTATGCGCCGCGAGAGCGGACTTAACACTGACGCTAATATTATAAACCACAATTACGGCGTTGCTGTAAGCGCATGTGCAAAACTTGCGGACACACTGCGTGGATATCTTTCGGGTAAAAAACAGCCGCTGACAGCGGCACGCGGTGACCCTACAAGTATCAAATATTCCGGAAAAAGTCTGACAGCTCTTTTTGACGGTGTTAGAAAGCCGATATTTTTAAACGGCTACTGCATAGGTTTCGGAAACGGCGAAGACACCGGTGTTTTCGGAAGTTTGGGACAGAATTTCGTTTCGGAGGCGCTTCCGTTTAACGAAGTTATCGGTAAGGTGGGATACCCTGTAGGCTGGTCGATTAATCCCGGCACAAACGGATATGCGGATGCCGATATTACCGTTACAGATGAGGAGAGTTACAGCGGTAATTCATCCTTAAAAATTGTGAACCGAAGCAGTGCAAGCGAGAACAAAAGAGGCTATTTGTGGCAGACCTATGTTGTAAAGCCGAGCACAACCTATCGTTTCGGAGGTTGGTATAAGAGCGGCGGCAGAGCAAGCGCATCGATAAGCTTTAATTTCGGCAAGCGCGTGGCAACGATTACAAACAATACGGGTGGCTGGCAACCGTTTAGCTATACTTACACAACGGCTGCGAACGAATCGGGACTTATCGTTCTGCAAATCGGCATGGAGGATGTCTGCGATGCTGTGTATTTCGATGACTTCTATCTCTATGAGGGCAGAAGTATGGTAAATAAGCTTGCAAATCCCGATTTTGAAAACACTTTCAGAGCTGTAAGCGGTTCTGAATTGGGCGTGTGTATGGAATCGGTTTATGATTTCAAGACGAGATTAAATGAGCATGCCGCAGACGGAATTGCTATGGTTATGTCACCGAGCTTGTACACTCTTAAGAGCTCTCTGACAGAAGCCGATGCGACAAATATAACATCATATTCATCGCATCTTCCGTATAACATAACGCATCCGGAGGTTCTGAAACTTACAAAAATGTATTTTGATACGGTTCTTCCTGTGCTTAAAGATTGCGGAAATTTGATTGCGGTTGAGCTTACAAACGAGCCGACATTTTCCGCGGCGACAAGTCCGTATTATCTGCCGGACTACAGAAAGTGGCTGGAGAATAAGTACGGAAGCGTTTCGGCTCTAAACAGTACATACTCTACGGCATATTCGTCATTTTCGAATTTAACCATGCCGACAGAGTATTCGCAGAATGTGGCATATAACGATTACCGTGAATTTAACGATTCAATAATGACTGCGTATGATTTGGCTGTGTCCGAGATGGTACATGACAATGCACCGGACCTTTGGGTAATGAGCAAGGTCATGATGTACACGGCTAACCATTACCAGACGCGCTTTAAAGGAATCGGAATAAATTATGAGGATATCGCGGCGGCATTTGATGTAAACGGCAATGACGCATGGGCATATCTTGATACAAATGACACAATAATTTTAAAAAATATGTGGTATGATTTCCAGACTTCGGTTAAGGAAAGACCTGTGATTAACACCGAAAACCATATCATTTTGGATAATAAAAAAATGGATTATTCAAAGAAGTACGCGGAACATTCGCGCACCGATATGTGGCAGGGCGCACTTCACGGACTTTCGGCAACCCTTGAATGGTTGTGGGGAATATGCGACCATCAGGATAACGGCGAATTCCGCAACGTTACAGCGGAATACAGACTTGACCAAATGCTGGAAAATGCCAAAACCGGTTATGATATTAACCGCTTATCGGAAGAGGTTTCGGCAATAGCCAACAAGAAGCCGGATGCGGCGATATTATATTCTTACACGTCAACTCTTTATAACACCCGTTATGAGGATGTTATGGCGGGAGTTTACAAAACGTTCTTGGCTTTGGGCGGCAAACCGACCTTTGTTACCGAAGAAAACTTTGCCGAGCTTGCAAAGTGTGGCACAGTGATTATTCCACCGGCAACAAATGTTCCGAAAAAGACTTTGGAACTGGTTTCAAATGCAATCGATAGCGGCAAAAAGGTAATTATCATCGGCACGGACAGCTTGTCACGAGATGAAAATAATTTGCCACATACAGGTAATGAAATTGAAAAAATCAGGGCAAATGTCGAGTATGTAAGCAATACGGCATATAAAAATCGAGTAAAAGCGCTTGCAGGAAACGATGGCTTTGGCGGCATTACCGCTAAAATAAGCGACAATGTCGATATCGAGATTTCAAGCGCGGTAATCGGAAACAGATTGATTGTCAATATCTGTAATTACAGCGATGATACCGATGTTACGGCTTCTCTTGAATATTACGGAAGCGAGCTTAAAGGTGGCATGAATTTGCTTACCGGAGAGAGTTGTGACGGCAGACAGTTTACGGTCAAGTCACTTACCCCGGTTATGCTGGAATTCGATTTGCAGATGCCTGTAATAGAATTTTCCGAGGATAGCACAAATGTTACAGCATCGGTAAATTATATCGAGTACGAAAAATCACATGAGGCTGATTTTTACATCGCGGTATATACGGCGCAAGGACAGCTTAAATCGGTTAAGTTCGAGAAAAAGGATATAAATATAGGAAAGAATTCTCCGACAATGCAGGTTTTAAAAACCGATATCCCGGAAAACGGATATGTACGTGCATTTTTGTGGGAGAGGGGAAGTCAAAATCCTTTGGCAACAGGCAATATTTACAATAAAAGGAGTGAGCAATAGATGAGGTTTAAAAAGGCTTTTACCGCGGCGGCACTTGCGGTATCCATGCTTTTGCAGACGGTGCCGGCATTTGCGGGAACCGATTCTGCGGGAGCTGAGGTATCCGGCTGGACATTTTATAATCAAAACAAGTGTGATGTTACGTATGAGATTGTAAACGACGAGGCTTATACGGGAGAAAACAGTTTTCACATTGTGAACAGAACAGCCGGAAGCGATTCGAGATATTTCCGTCTGCATACCGAGCCGTACTTCCCGAAAGCAGGGAAGTATAAAATGGGTTGTTCGATAAAAACGAACAATGCGGGACTTACCAGAATGTTCTTAGGCAGTTTCATGCCGTCACTCGTTCCTTACGCAAAAACGAGTGATTGGAAAAGGTATGAATTTACCGTTGAAAGAAGCAAAGCGGGTATCGATTGGGTCGGTATTATAGTATACGGAAGCTGTGACGATATTTGGATTGATGAAGTGTTCCTGTACGAGACGGATGATGACGGAAATGCTATAGGCGAAAATCTTATATCCAATCCGTCATTTGAATTGAATGCTCCGGCGGCAAACACAACGTTGGACGGCGATGATGATTCATACTATTATTACGATGATGATTTGAGTACAGTGAACGGATACCTATCGCGTGCAAAAGATATCCCTGTTTCCTACAAAAATGGAATAACCGTAGACGGCACACTCAGTGATTGGGCGGATGTAGAGCCGATTCATGTATCTGGTTATCAGAACTTCATAAAATCTGCCGCTATGGAAAATGATGCGACTATTCGTTATGCATATGATGACAATAATTTCTATTTCTGCGTTGAGGTAACCGACCCGGTTCACTATGCATCGGGAACGTATTGGCAGTGTGACAGTATTCAGGCAATGCTGAGCGATTCGCCGGGAAAATTCGGCGCGGAGCTGGGTGTAATGCTTTATGATAACGGCGATATTTATAACACTCATGAGAAAATTAACGTAAAAACAACCCGCGAGGGTGACAAGACCTATTATGAAGTAGGTATCCCGTGGGGAACGGAAATTCCGAGTAAGCCGAGTGATTTCTCTTTTAACATAATTGTAAACAACAATGACGGAGACGGAAGAGAATATTGTCTTGAAATTGCACCGGGTATTTCGCTCTTTAAGTCGGGCAGTTATGCACCGATACTTCATTTCGTGCCGGAGGGACAGACGGGTTATACCTTGATTTCCGGAAAGAACACGGCAAATCTTTACGAGAAAGCGGAATATGAACTTGCAATACTAAACTGGGGCGAGAGCAAGAACTATTCTGTCGAAATCCCGGATGCGGGTATAAAAAAACAGGTTAAGTCGGCAGCAAATTCTGTTGAAGTTATCCCATTTGAAAAGGTGCTTGACAAAATCGGCGAAACAAAGATTACGGCACTTATAAACGGTGAAACTGAGGTGAGCTGTGCAACCAATGCAGTTCCGGACAGAGCTGGATTTAACGGTATCTTAAAGGAATTTGACGAAAAACTTGCACGTATCGACTCACTTCGCAAGAACTGTGAAGCAAAGGGAATAGAGACCGAATACGAAAAATCGGATGCCGCAATCTGCGAAAGAGTTGTTGAGGTTTTGCAGAAAAAATATGATGAAGGCGCTATGGATATTGTAATTTACAATATCAACGCCGTTGAGAAAATTTTGGATAAAGCAATCAGCAACCTAAATGCATATCTTGACGGAAACAAGGCGGAAAAAGTAACAACAAATTACGTTACAAGCCCTATAAGTTTTAAGGGCGAAAGCTTCTATGCTCAGGCTGAAACCGACGGCGTTGTGGAAGAAAGACCGGTATTCTTTATGTCATATAACCATGGTTGGGAGGAGAGAGATGAAACTGCAAACTGGGCGGATTTTGGAATAAACCATTGCTCTCCCGAGGGCGGATTCTACTTCTCTGACTTTATCGGAGAACCTGATTGGCCGGTCTCATGGGCAATCAATCCTGCCGGAAAAGGCTATGCCGATGCGGACATTACGGTTGTCGAGGGTGCGGGAGTTAACGGAAGCAATGCACTGAAGATTGTGAACCGCTCTTCCGAAAGCACAGACGGAAGAAGCTCATATTTGTGGCAGTTTGTTGACGTTAAACCGAATACGACATATCATTACGGCTACAAGGCAAGAGGTAAAGGTATCGGCTATTTCGGTGTTGCGGTTGACTGGTGGCAGACGGTTTCCGGTGATATAAGTAATTGGAAATCGGTTGATTACACCTTTACAACAGGCGATTCACCGAATTTTCCGACAATAATGCTATCTTTCGGAAAAGAAAAAATTGATGAGCTTTATATTGATGATGTATATTTTTACGAGGGTGACAGTAAGGAAAATCTGATAGATAATCCGAATTTTGAGGATTATTACAAGCAACTTGATGGAACAACGTTCGGATTTAACTATTCCAGACTTGAGGTGCTTAAGAACTCTCTCATGCGTAACGAATACAATAACAATTCGGTAATGGTATCTTTTACACTTCACTCTGTACCGAGAGTGTTGAGCGGTGATGAGAGATATACCGGCGGAAGTGGCGGATATCTTCCGTATGATGTAACAAACGAGTGGACTCTTGCCGCAATTGATAAGCTGTTTGAAATGGTTCTGCCGGTGGTAGAGGAGAGCGAATCCGCATTTATTATGGAAATTCATAACGAGCCGGCAATAAATGCGAAATATGCTAAGGTATATGAGCCGGATTGGCAGGAATATCTCGTAAACAAGTACGGAACCATTGAAAATCTGAACGACTTCTACGATGCGGAATACGCAAGCTTTGAGGACGTAAAGATGCCGATAGAGATTTCTGACGATTTGCTCTATTATGACTATCGAGTTTTCAACGAGGGTCTGATGGAAACATACATGCAGAGAGTTTACGATATATCGAAAAAATATGCGCCGAATCTGCTTATTACCGAAAAATACATGATCGACCTTTGCAGTACCGAAAATAACATGATTGGTATAAGGGGTACCGAAAGAGGTATGAACTACGACCGCCTCTATAAATCCAGCGACATTGCGGGAAATGATGCATGGGCGTATCTCGGAAACACCAGTGCAACGCTTCAGGCTAAAATGGAATGGTATGATTTCCAGGCGGATATTTCACAAACCCCTGTTTACAACATGGAAGACCATATCATATTTGACGCACGTGAAATGGATTATTCCGAAAATATGCCGATATGGTATGAGGCTAATTTGTGGCAAGGTGCAATACACGGTCTCGGTGCGAATATGATTTGGCTGTTCGGCATGAGCGACCATATGGAAAGCGGCTTGTTTAAGAACACAACAATGCAGTATCGTGCGGATTGCTTAAGCTCCACACAAAAGGTTGGAAAGGACTTAATGCGTCTAGGCTACGAGGTTGCGGCGGTTAAGGACAGAAAGGCGGATGTAGGACTTCTGTATTCACACCCGTCAAGAAGTTATGAAACTTTCTATATGAATTCACTTTACAATTCATATCTTGCAACTCAGTACACAGGCGTTAAGCCTTTGTTTATAAGCGAGAACCAAACCGAGCGCCTGAATGAGGTTGATACGCTTATCATTCCGGAAGCAATTCATGTTAAGCGCCAAGTTTTGGATGCGGTTGTTGAATTTGTAAGAGGTGGCGGAAAAGTTGTTATGATTGGCGACAGCTGTCTCAGCATGGATGAAAATGATTGCCCGCATCCGACAGATCTTGTTAAAGAAGTTCATGATGCGGCTACTATCCTTGAGTCAAACAGTGCAAAGGGTTCATATGTAAGCAATGCCGAATCAAAAACTTTCGACTTCCTTGAAAATATTTTCCGCGAGTCAGGTAAAATCAAGGTAGAAGTAAAAGACAGCGAAACGGGCGCAAGACTTGAAAATACCGAAATTCTTTGGGCGGAATATGATGACAGCTATATTATTAACCTGTTCAGCTATGAATGGGATAGAGTGAAAAATGCGGTTATCGAAATAGACGGACAAAAGGTTTCGGGAATATATGACCTTTTTGAACTTTGCGAATTGGGCGACAGTGTTGAACTTCAGCCATACACAGCGGCGTTTGTAAAGGTTAAAAAATAATAAATAAAAAATGCAAAAAAAAACTGCAAGCCTATTGAAAAGGGCTTGCAGTTTGAGTATAATAAGGGTGTACATTAAAAAATACAACACAAAATACGAAAATGAGGTATTGCAATGAAAGATTTAATATTACAATCGAAATGGATACGTCCAAAAAAGGATTACGGCGATGTGTGCCCGATGTTTATGCGCGAATTTGAATGTGGCAAAAAAGTAAAACATGCGGTGCTTCAAATAACAGCTATGGGTGTTTATGAGGCAGCACTCAATAATGAACGCGTGGAAGATTTCATCATGGCGCCCGGCTGGACAGCATATGACAAGCGACACCAATATCAGTGCTATGACATAACCGATATGATAAGAGAAAAGAACCGTCTTGAAGTAACTGTCGGAAAGGGATGGTACCGCGGCGCGCTGATAGAATGGCGCGATACCGATATCTGGGGCGGATTTTCCGCTGTAATCGCGGCGATAGAGATTGAATACGCAGACGGCGTCAAAGAAGTTATTTTTACCGACAAAAAATGGTGCACAGCAGAAAGTGCAATACGTTTCAGCGAAATTTATGACGGAGAAACCTATGATGCACGCTTTGAGCCTAAGGAGTGGGAAGAACCGTTATATCTCCACGAGCCAAAAGCAAATCTTGTGCCGCAGGACGGTGAAAAGGTAACCGAGTGCGAAGTTGTATTGCCCAAAGAGCTGTTTCGCACGCCAAAGGGCGAGTTGGTTATGGATTTCGGTCAGAATATGACGGGATATGTTTCTTTTGAGATTAATGCAAAAGCGGGGGACAGAATAGTCTATTCCCATGCCGAAATTTTGGATGCCGACGGAAATTTTTATACAGGAAATCTCCGCAGTGCAAAACAGCGCGTTGAATATATCTGCAAAGACGGCAAACAGAGCTATAAACCTCATCATAGCTTTATGGGGTTTAGGTATATTCGTTTTGAAGAAGTTCCTGAAAACATAGTTCTTGAGAATTTTAAGGCAATAGCGGTTCATTCCAATATGAAGAGAACGGGACATTTTGTTTGTTCCAATGAAAAGGTAAACAAGCTGTATCAAAACGTTATTTGGGGACAGATAAGTAATTTTCTCGATGTTCCGACAGATTGTCCGCAAAGGGATGAACGTTTAGGCTGGACGGGGGACGCACAAGTGTTTGTTAAAACCGCTTCATATAATTATGACGTGCGCAAATTTTTCAAAAAATGGCTTCGTGATTTGGCAGCTGAGCAGAACCCTGACGGAAGCGTTCCGGTTGTTATACCAAGCGTGCTGACGGATTTTGAGCCGGGTGCCGCGTGGGGAGATGCGGCTGTTATCTGCCCGTGGCAAATGTATCTTACATACGGCGACAAAGAGATTCTTGCTGAGCAGCTGGAAAGCATGACGGCTTGGGTTGATTTTATGCACTCAAGAGGGCCGGTGGAATTTTTGTGGATTGGAGATAAGCAGTTCGGTGATTGGCTCGGAATGGATGCCGAAGACGGAAGTTACATGGGCGCATCCGATTCGGATTTTATCGCATCAGCATATTTTGCGTATTCCTCGGGAATCCTTGCGAAAACACTGAAAATCCTCAACAAGGCATCGGATAAATATGATGATATTCATAAAAATGTCGTAAAGGCATTTAAGAATAAATATAACAAATATAAAACGCAGACTGAGTGCGCGGTAGCTCTCGTTTTTGAGCTTACCGACGATAAAAAGGGTACGGCAAAACAGCTTGCCGATATGGTAAGAGAAAACGGAAATAAATTGACAACGGGCTTTATCGGAACTCCGTATATTCTGGATGCGTTATCGGAAAACGGCTATGCGGATGTTGCGTATTCGCTTCTTTTGCAGGAGGAATATCCGTCCTGGCTCTTCTCGGTAAATATGGGTGCAACCACGATTTGGGAGCACTGGGACGGCATGAAAGCGAATGGCAGTATGTGGAGTGAAAACATGAATTCATTCAATCACTATGCATACGGCGCAGTGGCTGCCTGGATGTATGAGACCATTGCCGGAATAAGGGTGAATGAAGAAAAACCCGGTTTTGAGGAAATAATATTGGCACCGATTGCGGATAAAAGACTTCAATTTGCCGAGGCGTCGCTGGCAACCGCTTATGGAACAATATCTTCAAAATGGCATTATGAGGGGGAAGAGATTGTGTACGAATTCGACATCCCGACAAAAGCCAAGCTAATTTTGGCGGATGAAACCCTTATTTTGGAAAAAGGAAAGCATGAAATTCGAAAATGAGGAGAAATATATGTTTAAAAATGCGAAATGGATTGCGGCAAAGGATATTCAAAAAATCGAGCCCGCGCCGCTTCTGAGAAAGGATTTTGCGGTTTCAAAAGTCGTAAAATCCGCAAAACTTTATGCATGCGGATTGGGACACGGCATTTATTACATAAACGGTGAAAAAGTTACGGACAGTGTGCTGATAACACCGATTTCAAAATATGACACGAGAGTGTATTACGATGTATTTGATGTGAGCCGTCTTATAAAAAGCGGCGAAAATGCGATAGGCGCTGTTTTGGGAAACGGCTGGTATTTTATCACTATTTACAGATGGGATTACTATCGGGCACCATGGATGCACCATCCGAAAATGATTTTGAAACTTGCAATCGAATATGAGGACGGAACTGTGGAGGAAATAGTATCGGATACTTCATGGAAAACTCATGACAGTGCAATTTTGTACAACGAAAACAGGCGCGGTGAAATTTATGATGCGAGATGTGAAATTCCGGGCTGGAATTTACCGAGATTTGACGATTCTTTGTGGGACAATGCATTTATCTGCCGAAGCCCTGGTGGTAAGCTGTTTAAGAATACCATTCCGCCTATTCGTGTTACCAAAAAGCTTGCCGCGAAAAAGATAGGCGAAAATCTTTACGATATAGGTCAAAACATAAGCGGCTGGGTTGGAATTTCTGTAAACGGCGAGAAGGGAGCAAGTGTTACCGTCAGCTATGCGGAAAGGCTACATGAGGACGGAAGTGCGGCACCGGAATACCTTAATACAATTCTCGGAAGTGCCACACATAAGGATAAATATATTCTAAAGGGCACAGGTACGGAAATTTGGGCGCCGAACTTTGCTTATCACGGTTTCAGATATGCGGAAGTGGAAATTGATGGAAAAATCGACGAACTTGAGCTGTGGGGAGAAGTTGTCCATACAGATCTTGCACAAACGGGAAGTTTTGAATCGAGTGACGAAATGCTGAATAAGATTCATTCCGCTGCCATGTGGTCTACGATTACAAATATTCACGGCATACCCACTGATTGCCCTCAGCGTGAGCAAAACGGCTGGACAGGGGATGCGCTGATTTCGGCGGAACAGACCTTGATGAGCTTTGATGCGATAAAATTGTATAAGAAATGGTTGCTTGATGTATGCGACACTCAGCGACCTAGCGGACAAATATGCTGTATCGCACCGACCGGAGGCTGGGGATATAATTGGGGCAACGGTCCCGCGTGGGACAGCCTTTTGATATTACTTCCTTATTATATTTATTATTATACCGGCGATAAATCGGCGATACGCAAATTTCGTAAAAATATGGAGAGGTACATGGAATTTTTGGAGTCCATGTCGGATAACAATGCTGTATGTTTCGGTCTCGGAGATTGGTGCCCGCCCGAGGGTACAAAGGTGTGTCCAACCGAAATTACCGATACCGCATTTTTCTGTATTGACAATGTTGTTATTGGAAAATGTGAGGAGCTTATCGGTAAATCCGGCGAAAAATATTTTGCGCGTGCTGATGAAATAAAAGCGGATTTTCGCCGTCGTTATATTGAGAAATCTTTCTTTTTGGAGGATAATATGACAGCGATTGCTTGTTGTATATACAACGATTTGTATACCGATGAGGAAAAGCCTTTAGCGGCAAAACGCCTTTCGGAGCTTGCCGAAAAAAACAACAATCACGCAGATTGCGGAATTTTGGGCATGAAATACATATATACCGCTTTATCTGAGTACGGCTATGCCGACACCGCATACAAGTTTACGGTAAATCCAGAAGCGCCAAGCTATGCATACTGGATTTTAAACGGAATGACAACTTTGTGTGAAAAGTGGGATATGAGTGATTCCTGTAATCATCACATGTACAGCGAGGTTAATATGTGGCTGTACAAATATATCGCCGGAATCAGACTGGATGAGGGCGCAAAATCCGTCACAATACAGCCCTGTTTTGTGGATGGAATCGATTGGGTAAAAGCGACACATAAGGGGATTTCGGTTTCGTGGAACAAGAATGAACTTACGCTTGAAACCAACATTCCGGCAAAGGTTATTTTGAACGGAAAAATTATAAAGGCAGACAAGGGAAATCATACATTTTCCGTAAAATAAAAAGAAATGTATCGGTAAAAAAGCATCGAATTTGGTTTTCGATGCTTTTTTGTATGCATTTAAATTTATACATGGCAAAGTTTAAAAAAGTATAAGAATGTATTTACAAATTACGTCTGTTATGTTAAAATTACACCCGTGAAAGTGTATGGATTAATAGTTCTGACATCCACATATTACCGATTATGTTGAAGCCCCTATCGCATAATACCGATTATGTGTAGGATGCATTTTTTATGTGAAGAAATAAAACATTTACTCAGTGTAAATACGGGGGATGACTATGAAAGAGCCGGTATATAAACAAGATAAAAATGAGCTTTTGGAAAAGATATTCGTGTACCTTGTAAAGAGTGGATTGGAGAATATCTCTATTCGCGAGCTGTGCCGCGGAACCGGTCTGGCACAAGGAAGCCTGTATTACTGGTTCGATGATAAAACCACCATTATTTGCGAGGCTACCGAATACGGGCTCAAAAAAGTAACGGACGAAATTTTCGAGTATGTTTTTGCAAATCTTAGCGATTTGCCGGGATTTTTCGCAGGATGTATCGACAAGATAAGCAAATATCATAGGGAACTACGGTTCATTTACCAAATGGCGGCAAGTCCGGTTTACGGTGAGGCAATACGCAATGACGGTAGGTATTTCAAATTTATGTATGACAAGTATGCGGATAAGCTTGCCGAACAGTTAGGTTGCGATGCGGAAAAATTGAAGCCCATTGTGTACTTATTTATTTCCTCGGTGTGCGATTACGCAATCTGGGAGGACGAGAAAACCGCTCGGAAAGAGATTGATTTTATCTACTCCATTTTGCCGAAAGTGGTTGAAGAAATAATGGTTTAACGTGATAATTAGCCGAAAGGTTTAATTATATGTATAGGGAAAGGGTTTCCCAAACAA